>NZ_DATFZD010000354.1:0-15574 GCF_035314665.1 Mycobacterium sp.
CCGCTCAATGTCGTTGTGATGCAACAGGACTACGTGCGGCTGAACCAGCTCAAGCGGCACCCCAGAGGCGTGCTGCGCAGCCTCAAGGTGGGCGCGCGCACCATGTGGGCGAAGGCGACCGGCAAGAACCTGGTCGGGATGGGACGCGCGCTCATCGCGCCGCTTCGGATCGGGCTGCGCAAAGCCGGCGTCCCGGTAGAGCTCAACACCGCACTGACCGACCTCTACATCGAGGACGGTGCGGTCCGCGGCGTCTACGTGCGCCGAACCGAGGCACCTGAATCCGGTGAGCCGCAGCTGATTCGGGCCCGAAAGGGCGTGATTCTCGGCTCCGGCGGATTCGAACACAACGAGCAGATGCGAGTGAAGTACCAGCGCGCACCGATCACCACCGAGTGGACGGTCGGGGCGAAAGCCAATACCGGCGATGGCATCCTTGCCGCCGAAAAGCTCGGCGCGGCACTGGAAATCATGGAGGACGCGTGGTGGGGGCCGACGGTCCCACTGGTGGGCGCGCCGTGGTTCGCATTGTCGGAGCGCAACTCGCCCGGCTCCATCATCGTCAACATGTCGGGCAAGAGATTCATGAACGAATCCATGCCCTACGTCGAGGCATGCCATCACATGTACGGCGGCGAGTACGGGCAGGGTCCCGGCCCGGGCGAGAACATTCCGGCGTGGCTGGTGTTCGACCAGCAGTACCGCAACCGCTACATCTTCGCTGGATTGCAGCCAGGACAACGCATTCCACGCAAATGGCTGGAATCCGGCGTCATCGTCCAGGCCGACACGATCGAGGAGCTGGCCGCCAAGGCCGGCCTGCCGGTCGACGAGCTCGCCGCTACGGTTAAGCGTTTCAACGGCTTTGCCCGCTCCGGTGTCGACGTCGACTACCACCGCGGCGAGAGCGCCTACGACCGGTATTACGGCGACCCGACCAACAAGCCCAACCCCAACCTCGGCACGATCAGTCACCCGCCGTATTTCGCCGCCAAGATGGTGCCCGGCGACCTGGGCACCAAGGGCGGCATCCGCACCGACAAGCACGGCCGGGCGCTGCGGGACGACGGCAGCATCATCGAAGGCCTTTACGCGGCGGGCAATGTCAGCGCTCCGGTGATGGGACATACCTATCCCGGCCCGGGCGGCACCATCGGCCCCGCGATGACCTTCGGTTACGTGGCGGCGCTGCATCTCGCGGGAGAGAACTGACATGCCCATCAATCCGGACGTCGCATTGGCCGCCGAGCTTGATCCGATCGAATTCTCTTGGAGCAGCAGCGATGTGCAGCTCTACCACCTAGGACTGGGTGCGGGCGCCGACCCGATGGACCCGCGCGAGCTGCGCTACCTGGTTGACGACACCCCGCAGGTGTTGCCGACCTTCGGCAACGTGGCGGCCACCTTCCACGCCACCAAGCCGCCGACCGTGCGATTCCCCGGTATCGACATCGAGCTGGGCAAGGTCCTGCACGCCAGCGAACAGGTGAGCGCGCTGGCGCCACTGCCACCCGCCGGTTCCGCGAAGGCCGTCACCCGGTTCACCGACATCTGGGACAAGGGCAAGGCCGCGGTGATCTGGTCGGAGACCACAGTGACCGCGCCGGACGGAACCCTGCTGTGGACGCAGCGGCGCTCGATCTTCGCCCGCGGCGAAGGCGGGTTCGGTGGCGAGCGCGGGGCGTCAACCTCGACGAACGCACCCGACCGGGCGCCGGACCTCGAACTGGACATCGTGGTATCGCCGCAGCAGGCGCTGCTGTACCGGCTCTGCGGCGACCGCAATCCACTGCACTCCGATCCCGAATTCGCCGCTGCCGCAGGGTTTCCGCGACCCATCCTGCACGGCTTGTGCACGTATGGGATGACGTGCAAGGCGCTCGTCGATGCGCTGCTCGACGCCGACGTCGCCGCCGTCGCGTCCTACGGCGCACGCTTCACCGGCGTGGCCTACCCGGGCGAGACGCTGAAGGCCGCCGTGTGGAAGGAAGACGGCCGCCTGCTAGCCAGCGTCACCGCACCCGCCCGCGAAAATGCCGTGGTGCTCACCGGCGTGGAGCTGGTTCCGGCCTAGATCTTTGTGCCTTTGTCGAGCGTCACGCTAGCGTGGCGCCGGCCGTCGAGGGCGGCGCTAGCGTGACGCTCGCCGAGCCAGTGCAGACCGAACACGGCGCACAATGTCAGCCGGCCGGTCTCCGGCGACCACCCGGATGACGATCCAGTCAAGACGCTCAAGAATTTCCAGTCGCCGGATATCCCAGGTGTACTGCCGGCGATCGCTTCGGTGTTGGTCGCCGTCGTACTCAACCGCGACTTTCACTTCTTCCCAGCCCATGTCGAGATAGGCGATTACTTCACCGAAATCGTCGTGGATCGGAATTTGCGTCTGTGGACGAGGCAAGCCTGCCTGGATCAGCAACAGTCGGAGCCATGTCTCTTTAGGCGATTGCGCTCCCGCGTCGACAAGACCGAGCGCGGTTCGTGCTTGCCGGATACCCCGACGACCGGGATAACGCTGCGCCAATAGATCGACGTCGGGCATCTTCAGATCGGTTGCACGAGCAAGGGCATCGATCGCTGCCACTGCTTCACTCTTGGGGTACCAGCATCCGAGGTCGAGCGCAGTCCGAGCGGGAGTTGTCGCCGGGATGCCGTCGATCACGCCGACCTCGTCCTCAGCAATGTCGTCACCGCGTACCCGTATGCCGAGCAGGGGGTTTCTATTGGAGTGAATGATTTCCAGCGGTGCTCCGACGTCGACCCATTTTGCACCATGGAGTGCGGACGCTGACAATCCCGCAATGATGCCGCGCCGACGTGACCACAACCAACCGCCGTGTGCGCGAAGCTGCGCTGTTAGTTCGGTCTCCGGACTGACATAAACGTCACGAAACAGCCTGGTGTACTGAGTCCGCAGAGCGCTCTTGACCAGGGCCCCGCTTGCGACAGCCTCACTTCCGATGAAGGGCTCCCCCATGGCGGCAGCGTGCCACGGAGTACCGCTGCCGTCACATCACGACAGCCCGACCATCCACAGCGTCACTCCAGCGTGACTGTCGACACCGACTGCCACTCTCGCGTGACGCTCGGCGCGACACCTCGAGGCAGACTCTAGCCCAGGATCAGGCCGGACGTCGGCACACCGGTGCCGGCGGTGACCAGCACATGCTCGACGTCGGGCACCGGGTTCACCGACGAACCCCGTAGCTGGCGGACTCCCTCGGCGATGCCGTTCATGCCGTGGATGTAGGCCTCGCCAAGCTGCCCGCCGTGGGTGTTGATCGGCAACCGACCGCCCACCTCGACCGCGCCGTCGGCGATGAAGTCCTTGGCCTCACCCTTGTCGCAGAATCCCAACTCCTCCAACTGAATCAGCGTGAACGGGGTGAAGTGGTCGTAGAGCACCGCAGTTTGGATATCGGTCGGCGACAGCCCGGACTGCTGCCAGAGCTGCTGACCCACCAAACCCATTTCAGGCAGGCTGAGTTCGGGCCGGTAGTAGCTGACCATCGTGTACTGGTCGGGGCTGGAGCCTTGTGCCGCAGCCTCGATGACCGCCGGCCGGTTCTTCAGGTCCTTGGCCCGTTCGACCGACGTCACCACGATCGCCACCGCGCCATCGGTTTCCTGGCAGCAGTCCAGCAGACGCAGCGGCTCGGCGATCCACCGCGAATTCTGGTGGTCCTCAATAGTTATCGGCTTCTCGTAAAAGTAGGCCTTCGGGTTCTTGGCGGCATGCTTCCGATCGGCAACCGAGATGGCCCCGAAGTCGCGACTGGTCGCGCCGGACCAATGCATGTACCGCTGAGCGATCATCGCCACCTGCGCCGCCGGCGTCGACAACCCGTGCGGATACGAGAATGAGTTGTCCGCCGAGGTCGAATCCGCCTGCGCGCTAGCGTCTCCCACCAAGCGGGTCTGCACCTGCCCGAACCGCATGCCGGAGCGCTCGTTGAACGCTCGGTAGGCGACGACGACCTCGGCCACCCCCGTCGCCACCGCCATCGCCGCATGCTGGACGGTCGCGCACGCGGCACCGCCGCCATAGTGGGTCTGGGCGAAGAACTTCAGCTCACCGATGCCGGCGGCCCGCGCGACGGCGATCTCCTTGTTGGTGTCCATCGTGAACATGGTCAGCCCGTCGACGTCGGCGGGGCTCAGACCCGCATCGTCGAGGGCGTCACGCACCGCCTCGGCCGCCAGACGGAGCTCGCTGCGACCGGAGTCCTTGGAGAAGTCGGTGGCACCTATGCCGACGATGGCGGCTCGACCACTGAGTAAACCCGGTGACATTAAGCGTCCCCGATCGTGAGCGTAGTCGTCGCGATGACATGATCGCCAAGGCTGTTGCTGCCCACGACCTTTACCGTGATCAGGCCGGCGTCCACCGCGGTCACCTCACCGGAGAACGTCACCGTGTCGTAGGCGTACCACGGCACACCCAGCCGCAGGCCGATCGACTTGATCAACGCCGAGGGTCCGGCCCAGTCGGTGATGTAGCGCTGCACCAGTCCGGTGTCGGTGAGGATGTTGACGAAGATGTCCTTGGAGCCTTTGGCCTGTGCCAAATCCCGGTCGTGGTGGACGTCCTGAAAATCTCGGGTGGCCAACGCCGTCGAGATGATGAACGTGGGATCGCCGTAGAGCTTGAGCTCGGGCAGCTTCGTTCCCACTTCGATGACCGGTGCGCTCATGCGTCAGGCTCCCAGGCGTAGAGACTCCACTCCGGCCCGCTGTCACCGGCCGGAAAGTCGATATAGGTTGCGCGAACGGGCATTCCGATCTTCACCCCGGCGGGGTCGACGTTGCGTAGCTCGCCCAGCATACGGACGCCCTCATCCAGCTCCACCAAAGCGATCACGAACGGCAACGTGCGGCCGGGCACCTTCGGCGCGTGATGCACGACGAAGCTGAACACTGTGCCCTTGCCGCCGGCCAGGACGTAGTCGATCGGCTCTGCCTTGTCCTGCCACAGCGCGGGCACCGGCGGGTGCTGCAGACTGCCGTCCTCTAGCCGCTGGATCCGCAGCTCGTGGGCCTTGACGCCCTCCCAGAATAACGACGTGTCCCGCGACACCGCCGGCCGCATCATCGCATCGGCATCCAGGTCCGCGGGCACCGCGGTCGCGGCCGGCTCGGACTCGCGCGGCTTGAATTTTAGGATGCGCCACTCCATCTCGGCGACATCCTCGTCGCCGACGCGCCAGGTGATGTGCTGATTGATGAACCAGCCCTCGCCGAGCGCGGTCTGCTTCGGGCCGACGACGTCGCGCATCTCGGAGGCGACGCTGACCTCCTCGCCCGGTCGCAGGTACCGGTGGTAGGTCTGCTCGCAGTTGGTAGCGACCACACCGACATACCCTGCCTCGTCGAACAGCTTCATCATCGGTCCTATGGGATCATCGGTCGGACGCTCGCCCCCCAGGCCGAACATGGTCCACACCTGAATCATTGCCGGTGGGGCCACGATTCCCGGATGCCCGGCATCGCGGGCGGCGGCCTCGTCGGTGTAGATCGGGTTGCGGTCCCCGAGCGCCTCCACCCAGTTGTTGATCGTCGGCTGGTTCACAGGATCCCGGCCCGCGCGGGGCTTGGCGACGACGGTGGCGGTGATCTCTGCGACTTTTTCCTTAATCCCGTTCGCGTCGGTCATCGAGGCACCCTCGGCACCTTGAGGCCCGAGGCCGCGATCATCTCACGCATGACTTCGTTGACCCCGCCGCCGAAGGTGATGACCAAGTTGCGTTTGGTTTGCGAGTCCAGCCAGTCGAGCAACTCGGCGGTGTCCGACTCGGCAGGATTGCCATACTTGCCGACGATCTCCTCGGCGAGTCGGCCGATGTACTGAATTCGCTCGGTGCCAAAGACTTTCGTCGACGCGGCATCGGCGACGTTGATCTCCTCGCCGGCGGCGGCCACCTGCCAATTCAGCAGCTCGTTGATCCGCCACATCGCGTAGATCTCCCCGAGCGCACGCTTGACGTCCTGGTGGTCGATGGGCGTGACACCGTCACCACCCGGCTTGGACGCCCAGTCGTGCAAGCGGTCGTAGATGCCGGCGGTGCGGCCCGCCGGACCGAGCATCACCCGCTCGTTGTTGAGCTGCGTGGTGATCAGCCGCCATCCGCCGTTCTCCTCACCCACCAGCATGTCGGCGGGCACCCGCACGTCGTTGTAGTACGTGGCGTTGGTGTGGTGGGCGCCGTCGGACAAGATGATCGGCGTCCAGGAGTAGCCGGGATCCTTGGTGTCGACGATCAGGATCGAAATGCCTTTGTGCTTAACCGCTTCCGGATCGGTGCGGCAGGCCAGCCAGATGTAGTCGGCGTCATGCGCGCCGGTGGTGAAGATCTTCTGGCCGTTGACGATGTACTCGTCGCCGTGGCGCACGGCCGTGGTCCGCAACGACGCCAGGTCGGTGCCGGCCTCCGGCTCGGTGTAGCCGATCGCGAAGTGCACCTCGCCAGCGAGGATCGCCGGCAGGAACTTCTTCTTCTGCATCTCGCTGCCGAACACCTGCAGCGTGGGCCCCACCGTCTGCAGCGTCACCGCCGGCAACGGCACGTCGGCACGATGCGCCTCGTTGACGAAGATCTGCTGCTCGATCGGACCGAAACCGAGGCCGCCAAACTCTTTTGGCCACCCGACGCCGAGCTTCCGGTCCTGGCCCATCCGGCGGATCACCGCGCGGTACGCGGCGTTGTGGCGGTCTTCCCCCATCGCCTTCATCTCGTCGGCCGAGATCAAATTCGTAAAGTATTGGCGTAGCTCGGCTTGCAGCTGTCGCTGCTCCGGCGTCAGGTCGATGAACATTGCGCTCCCACCAGATCGAGGCGATGAGAAGGCCCGCCCAGCAGCCGGGTCAGGTCTTTGATCGTGGAGTAGTACCGGTGCATCGGATAGGTGACGTCCATACCCATGCCGCCGTGCAAGTGGTGGCAGGTCTGCATCACCGGCGGCGCCTGCGAGGTGATCCAGTAGCCGAGCACATCGAGGTCGGCGGCGGCGTCGCGCCCTTCGAACAGTCTCCAGATCACCGACGTCGACGCCAAATCGATAGTCCGCGAAGCGATGTAGACCTCAGCGAGCTGCGCTGCGACGGTCTGGAAGGTGGACAGCGGCTTACCGAACTGGTGCCTGTTCGCCACGTAGTCCGCCGTCAACCGCAACGCACCGGCGACCAGCCCGGCCGCATACGCGCCGACAGCGGCCAGCGCCAGCTGGTTCACCCGCTGCGTCGTCGCGCCGACCAACACATCCTGTTCGGGCACTGCGACATCGGCGAACGTCACCACGTACTCGTCGGACCCGTTGGACGTCGGCGTCTTTGACAGGTGCACGCCGTCGGCCTTGGGCGACACCACGACCACGGCGCTGTCGGCAGTCACGATCATCCAGTCCGCGCCGTCGGCATACCCGACACCGACCTTGGTGCCGGACAGTCGACTGTGTACAAAGATCGTGGCCGGCCGCTCCGGCAGCGCCGCGCCCGGTTCGTTGAGCGCGGCGGTGAGCAGCGACCCCTTGGCCAGTCCGCCGAAGTAGCGATCCTGCTGCTCGTCGGAGGCCAAATCCAGCAGCGGCACGGCACCAAGCCCGAGGGTCGCCAGCGCCGGAGAGACCAGGCCGTGTCGACCGATTTCGGTTAGCGCCGTTGCGATCTCGGGCAGACCGACGCCGTCGCCGCCCAGCCGCTCGGGCACAGGCAGCGCAGTCACGCCGCCCGCAACGAGCGCTTCCCACGAGTTGTCCCGATCCAGAACCGACGTGACCACGTCGGCGACGGCCTGCTGCGCCGGGTCCGGGGTGAAGTCCATTAGTGCGCCACCGGGCTTTTGCCCGTGTAGTCGACCTGCCAGTGCTTGATGCCGTTCAGCCAGCCCGACCGCAGCCGCTCGGGTTCCGAGATTGGTTTGAGGTCGGGCATATCGTCGGCGACCGCGTTGAAAATCAAATTGATCGTCATCCGCGCCAGGTTCGCACCAATGCAGTAGTGCGCGCCAGTGCCGCCGAATCCGACGTGCGGGTTGGGGTCGCGCAGGATGTTGAACGCGTGCGGATCCTCGAACACTTCGTCGTCGAAGTTGGCCGAGCGATACGACATCACCACCCGCTGCCCCTTCTTGATCTGCACGCCGGCCAACTCGACGTCCTCGTTGGCGGTGCGCTGGAACGCCGATACCGGAGTGGCCCACCGGATGATCTCGTCGGCCGTGGTCGACGGGCGCTCCTTCTTGAACAGTTCCCACTGATCGGGGTTGTCCGCCATCGCGATCATGCCGTGGGTGATCGAGTTGCGCGTGGTCTCGTTGCCCGCCACCGCCAGCATGACCACGAAAAAGCCGAACTCGTCGTCGGAGAGCTTCTCCCCCTCGACGTCGGCCTGGATCAAGGTAGTGACGATGTCGTCGGTCGGGTTCTTGCCGCGCTCGTCGGCCATCGCCATCGCGTACATGATCAGTTCCACCGACGACTGCGCGGGATCGACGGTGGCGTACTCGGGGTCGGTACCACCGGTCATCTCGTTGGACCAGCGGAACAGCTTGTCGCGGTCGTCCTGCGGCACGCCCAGGAGTCCGGCGATGGCCTGGAGCGGTAGCTCGCAGCTGACCTGCTCGACGAAGTCGCCGCTGCCCTCGGCCGCCGCGGTCTTGGCGATGTTTTGGGCACGCTCGGCGAGTTCGGCTTCCAGCCGTCCGATGGCCCGCGGCGTGAATCCGCGGGAGATGATCTTGCGCAGCCGGGTGTGGTGCGGGGCATCCATGTTGAGCATGACGCTGCGCTGGAGTTCGACCTGCTCCCGCTTCATCTCCGGCGGCCACGTCGGGATTGCGCCGTTTAGCCAGCTCGAGAAGACGTCGCTGCGCTTGGACACCTCCTTGACGTCGGCATGCTTGGAGACGATCCAATAGCCCTTGTCCTCGAACCCGCCCGCGCCGTTGGGAATGTCGACCCAGTGGATTGGCTCGGCCTTGCGCAGCTGGGCGAGCTCCGCGACGGGCAGCCCTGCGAGGTTGACGTCTGGGTCAAGAAAATCGAAATCGGCGGGAATGTTGGGGGGTGCCATTAGGGTGCGCTCCTCAATGCAACGTGTTCTAGTTCCAGTAAAACATGCCTTCTCCGCAGACCAAAAGGCGCGCACGCATCGTCGCTTGTCAGGGTAATGAAACGTGTTCTAGCCTGACCTCATGGGTAACCCGGTAATAGTTGAAGCCACCCGCAGCCCCATCGGCAAACGTGCCGGATGGTTGTCCGGGCTGCACGCCACCGAGCTGCTGGGCGCGGTCCAGAAGGCGCTTGTGGATAAGGCCGGTATCGATGCCGGCGACGTCGAGCAGCTCATCGGCGGCTGCGTGACACAGTACGCGGAGCAGTCCAACAACATCACCCGGACGGCATGGCTGACCCTGGGTTTGCCCGAACAGGTCGGCGCCACCACGATCGACTGCCAATGCGGCAGCGGGCAGCAGGCGAATCACCTGATCGCCGGGCTGATCGCGGCGGGTGCCATCGACATCGGCATCGCCTGCGGCATCGAGGCGATGAGCCGGGTCGGGCTGGGCGCCAACGCCGGTCCCGACCGCAATTGGCGCGCGGAGTCCTGGGACATCGATCTGCCCGACCAGTTCACCGCCGCCGAGCGCATCGCCAAGCGCCGCGGCATCACTCGCGCGGACATCGACGAGTTAGGGTTGGCCTCCCAGCAGCACGCCAAGCGGGCCTGGGACGAGGGCCGCTTCGACCGGGAGATCTCACCGATCGAGGCGCCGGTGCTCGACGAGCAGAAGCAACCCACCTCCGAGCGCCACATGGTCGGCCGTGACCAGGGTCTACGCGACACCACGCTGGAGGGATTGAGCCAGCTCAAGCCGGTGCTCGACGGCGGCATCCACACCGCGGGCACGTCGTCGCAGATCTCCGACGGCGCGGCCGCGGTGTTGTGGATGGACGAGGAAAAGGCCAAGGCGCTGGGCCTGCGCCCGCGGGCCCGCATCGTCAGCCAGGCGCTGGTCGGCGCCGAGCCCTATTACCACCTGGACGGCCCGGTGCAGTCCACCGCGAAGGTGCTCGAGAAGGCCGGCATGAAGATGGGCGACATCGACATCGTCGAGATCAACGAGGCGTTCGCGTCGGTGGTGCTGTCCTGGGCCCGGGTGCACAACGCCGACATGGCCCGGGTCAACGTCAACGGCGGCGCGATCGCGCTGGGGCATCCGGTGGGTTGCACCGGCAGCCGGCTGTTCACCACCGCGCTGCACGAGCTGGAGCGCTCGGATCAGAGCACGGCGCTGATCACCATGTGCGCCGGGGGCGCGCTGTCGACGGGCACCATCATCGAGCGCATCTAAGGCTTCGAACGTGGGCGTTTCCGACGACGATCGCATCGCCGCGGCCCAGTCGTATATCGACGCGTTGGTCAGCCACGACGCCGCCGCGGTCCCGTTCGCGCCGGACTGCGTTCGGATCGAGATGGGCATCAAGACCGGCTTCTCCGGAAATCACTTGCGGCGCAGCCTCAACCGCGGCCCGCAATTCCGGATCATTGCGGCAACAACGCCGCCGGATTACACGATCAACGGCGAGGTGGTGCGGGCCGTGTACGACGTCGTGACCAAGGTCCAGCTCGGCGGGCGGCGGGTCGGGGCGCACGTCGACGAGACGTTCGTCATTCCGGCCGGGGATGCAGCGATCCACCACATCGGCGCTCGGATGCGCCCGTTCTTCAAGCGAATTTAGACTGGTGTCATGGCCTCGAAATCACGCCCACCGTTCTTGAATTCGCCGTTCATCGATTTCTTCCTCAAATGGATGGGACGCCTCAACACCTTCATGTACCGCCGTGGCGGCGGAGAAGGACTCGGCGGCACGTTCCAGAACATCCCGGTCGCCCTGCTGACGACCACCGGCCGCAAGACCGGGAAGACGCGAGTCAGCCCGTTGTACTTCCTGCGCGACGGCGACCGCGTCGTCGTGGCCGCATCCCGGGGCGGCAGCGACAAGAACCCGATGTGGTACCTCAACCTCAAGGCCAATCCGAAGGTCTCGGTGCAGATCAAAAAAGAAGTGCTCGACCTGACCGCGCGGGATGCTACCGACGAGGAGCGCGCCAACTACTGGCCGCAACTGGTGAAGATGTACCCCAGCTACGACGACTACCAGTCGTGGACCGACCGGACCATCCCGCTCGTCATCTGCGATCCCGCGCGGTGACGATGCGGGCCGCGAAGTGGCCCGAGAAGGAGCCGCGCAAATCAGACCCCACGGTAACGTGACGCAGCGGCACGGGATCCGCAACTCGCGGTTCCTCGCCATTCTGCTCAAATACTTTGCCCGCGCGCATATCTGGGTGTACCGGCGCACCAACGGCCGACTCGGCGCCAGGCTGCTGTGGTTTCCGGCTGCGTTACTCACTACGACCGGACGTAAATCGGGTGAGCCGCGAACCACTCCGACGCTGTATCTGCGCGACGGCGACCGGGTGATCTTGCCGGCGTCGTTCGGCGGTCGCGCCGAGAACCCGACCTGGTATCTCAACCTCAAAGAAAATCCCGGCGTCGAGGTGCAAATCCGCGCAGAGCGACTGCGGCTTTCGGCCCGCGACGCCACCGACGAGGAACGGGCTCGCTACTGGCCGCCGCTGATGCGGATGTATCCGCCCTACCACGGATACCGGCAGGCCACCGACCGGGTCATCCCGCTGGTGGTGTGCGAACCGGCCTAGATCTTCGCGCGGATTTCGGCGGACAGCGAGTTCGGCTACGGTAAATTGCCCTTGCGCTGATACGCATCGCGGCGAACGGGGGAAGTGATGAGAAATCGGCTCCGCTTTGTCACCGTGGGCCTGCTCTCCACTGGCCTGCTCTCCACTGGCCTGCTGTCCCCCGGATCAGCGCTGGCCTGGGCCGATACTCGATCGTGCTGGACTTGGTCCGGCACGGGCAGTCGGTCGACAACGCAGCGGGCATCATCGACACCACGCCGCCCGGAACCGGGCTCACCCAGACCGGCTACGACCAGGCGAACACCGTCGCGCAGGCGATCCAGGCGGAATACGGGAAAGACATCGCCGGGATCTTCGCGTCGGAGGAGACTCGATCGCAAGAGACCGCGGCGCAATTGGCTGACTTGCTGCCGGGCAACACGTCCGTCCAGATCTTGTCCGGGCTCAACGAGATTCCGGGCGGCTCCTTCGAGGGCGACCCAACGAACAGCCTCGAGGGCATCCTGTACCTGCTGGCCCCGCTTTCCTGGGTGTTCGGAGATGTATTAATGCCGGATATCGGCGATCCCAGCGTCAACGGGATCACATTCGACGGAGGCTTTAGCGACGCCGTCCAAACAATCTACGACGGGACCGTCGGCAGCGCCGGCAGCAGCGCTCCGACCGACGTGGCATTTTCCAGCGAAGGGGCGATCGCAGTCTGGACGATGATGAACGTCAACAATCCCGATTTCTCCGTGCTCCTGCAGGAACTGGTCAGCAACGAACAATTCCTGCCCAACGCAGGCCAGGTGGTGGTCGAAGGCAGTCCTGGGGATTGGACGCTGGTCAGCTATGACGGAGTAGATGTACCGCAGGATCCGGGGCTGGGCACCGAGCTGTTCGTCGACTTCCGCAACCTGATCGAGGCGCCGCAATTCGCCGGCTACGACATTTACGAGGCCTTGCTGACCGGCAATTCGGCGACGATCGACACCGCTCTTCAGACCGGTCTCAACCAAGTCGACACCGCGCTCACGCAGTTCCCGATCGAGGTGTTCGATGACATCGTCGCCGCCTTAGGCGGCAGCATCTGAGCCCCTCACCGCTTCAGCCCCGCTGCCTTGCTGTCGGGGTGCTGTCGACCGCTTTGCTGTCGATGGGATCCGCGACGGCCCGGGCCGACGACGGCTCGATCGTGCTGGACTTCGTGCGGCACGGCGAGTCCGGCGATATGACCGTGGTCAACACCCAGGTGCCCGGTCCCGATCTCACCGACACCGGCGAGCTGCAAGCCAAGGCCCTCGTTGATGCGCTGTCGGGCAGCGGTATTGACGACATCTATGCGTCGACCATGATCCGATCACAGGAGACCGCGACGCCGCTGGCCGACGCGTTGAATTTGCCGATCCAAGTGCTGCCGGGGCTCAACGAAATCGACGCCGGCATCTTCGAAGGCATACCGGTGAACGTCGGCGACCTCCCGCTGGGCGGCGCCCTCTATCTGCTGGCGCCGATATTGTGGACGCTCGGCTTGGATTTCGTGCCGCAGCTGGGCTCGACGGTTGACCCCAACGGAATCGCATTCGACGAAAGTTTCAGCGGCGCTGTGCAATCGATCTACGATGGCAGCGTCGGAACCGACGCCGGCACCGTGACCGACGCGGTGTTCTCACACGAAGCCGCGATCGCAATCTGGACACTGATGAACGTCAACAACCCCGACTTCTCGGTTGTCCTCCAGGAATTCCTCAACACCGGCGAGCTGCTGCCCTACACGGGCCAAGTCGTGGTCGACGGCTCGCCCGGGGATTGGACGCTGGTGAGCTGGGACGGGACGGCGGTGCCGCAGGATCCGGGACTGGCGACAGAGTTGTTCGTCGACTTCCGTGATCTGCTCACGGCGCCGCAGTTTGCGACGTACGACATTTATGAGGCTTTGCTGAGCGGCAATTCGGCGACGATCGACACTGCGCTTCAAACCGGTCTCAGCCAGATCGATATGGCGCTGGCCCAATTCCCCGTCTCGGTGTTCGACGACATCGTCAGCGCGTTCGGCGGTTCGATCTAAGCCAATCCCGTTGCTGGCGGACGAATTCCGCGTCGACGACGCTGCCATGGCCCGGCACGTAGATGGCGTCGGGTCCGCCGGCCGCCAGCAGCCGGTCAAGCGTGTTCGGCCACGCCGCCACATCGGAATCGGCATCGATCGCGGGGGCGCCGGACTCCTCGATGAGATCGCCGCTGAAGACCACCACCCGCTCGCCGTCGCGGCCCGGCACCACCGCGACGAGATCCGCGTCGGTGTGGCCGCGTCCCAGGTGGGCGATCGTCACGTCACGGTTTCCCAGGTCGACCACGGCGCGGTCGGTGGCGTGTAGGGGCGGGCGCAGCGCCGCGATCGCGCGGTCGATCTCATCGGGGTCGGCTCCGTAGTGCAGTGCGTCATCGCGAAGCTGGCCGGTGGCCGTCGTGAGATAGTCGAAGACTTTAGGTGCGCAATATATTTCGGCTTCCGCGAATACTCCGGAGCCCAGGACATGATCGAAGTGCTTGTGGGTCAACAGAACATGGGTTACCCGGAGTCCCGCGATCTGTTGCACGTCGGCGTTGATCGCCCGCGCTTCGGTGAGCGTGGTACCGGTGTCGACGAGCAGTGCCCCGGTCCGACCCCGCACCAAGCCGACAGTGACGTCGAGAAACGGTAGCCGACAACGATGCACGCTGTCGTTCAGCTGCTCCCAGTCGAAGTGCACACGTAGCCCGTGGCGACTGTCGGCTAGGCGCCGTACACCGGCACCGCAGGCCGAGACTTGGCGAGTAGGTCGTTGACGACCGGACCCAATTCCGCCGGATCCCACTTGGCGCCCTTGTCGATCTGCGGGCCGTGTGCCCAGCCTTCAGCGATGCGGATTTTGCCGCCTTCGACTTCGAACACCTTCCCGGTGATATCACGGGATTCGGTGCTGCCCAGCCAGACGACCAGCGGCGAGATGTTCTCCGGCGCCATGGAATCGAAATCGTCGTCCTGCGTTGACATCATCTCGGCGAAGACCGTCTCGGTCATCCGGGTGCGGGCCGACGGCGCGATCGCGTTGACGGTGACGCCGTACCGCCCCATTTCAGCGGCGGCGACCAGAGTCAGCGCCGCGATGCCGGCCTTGGCGGCGCTGTAGTTGCCCTGCCCGACGCTGCCCTGCAGGCCCGCACCGGAACTGGTGTTGATGATGCGTGCGTCAACGGTTTTGCCCTCTTTGCTCAGCCCCCGCCAATACGACGCGGCGTGCCTCATCGCAGCGAAGTGGCCCTTGAGATGTACCGCGATGACGGCGTCGAACTCGTCCTCGCTGGTGTTCGCCATCATCCGGTCGCGCACGATGCCGGCGTTGTTCACCAACACGTCAAGACCACCGAACGTGTCGACGGCGGTCTGAACCAGCGCGGCGGCTTGATCCCAGTCGGCGATGTTGGAGCCGTTCGCGACGGCTTCGCCTCCGGCCGCGGTGATCTCGTCGACCACGCCCTGCGCAGCGCTACCGCCGCCCGCGGGTGACCCGTCCAGGCCCACACCGATGTCGTTGACCACAACGCGCGCGCCCTCGGCGGCGAACGCCAAGGCGTGCGCGCGCCCGATACCGCCGCCCGCTCCGGTGACGATGACGACGCGACCGTCGACTATCCCCATGCTGTTTGTCTCCTCTATTTGATCGCGCTGGCGTTTGTTGTGGCCAGATAGTGCGGCGGCTCGCCGCCGCCGTGTACTTCCAGCGAGGCGCCGCTGATGTAGGAGGCCGCATTCGAGGCCAGAAACGCTGCGGCCCAACCGACGTCGGCAGGTGTGGCCAGCCGACCGAGCGGCACGTTCTTCGAGAT
>NZ_DATFZD010000355.1:0-21010 GCF_035314665.1 Mycobacterium sp.
GTTAAGGCCGCTCGGTCTTGGAAGCTTCGCCACAATGTCTCGAACAGCGGCAATCGACCGACTCGCGGAGGCTTCACCCGTGTCGCCGGTTGGGCGGACGGTCAGCGTAGCGGCCTCAGCGTCGGCGCTCTGCTGTCCCGACTTCGTCACCGGCTTTCCCCACAGGTTCAGCAGTGACTGCACATGCTCTTTGTCGCGCAGTAATCGGCGGACTAGCTCGTCGTAGTACCGATGATCCTGCTCACCAAGCCTGCGGCCCTCGGTTTCAAAAAGAATGACGGCGGCGCTGGTGTAGTCGGATTCGTGATATGCGCGGCCTTCAACGACCGCATCCTGCGACGACGGCGAATCCCGCGGGACCAGCGCCTCCGCGTTGGCCGCGACGGTCTTCTCGAGCGAGGGCACGAACACGGTCACCACGGCAGCGACCAACAACCAGAACAAGAAGATCGGCAATGCCAGCTTCCGGGCCAGTTTCGGAAAGAACGGCCGCTTGACCTCGTCACCAGTGTTCATGTGTGTATTCGGCGTTTGACCGGTCATGCTGCGTTCACCGTGCACGCGACCGCGGCGCTCGGATGGGAGACGAGGTGTTCATCGCGGACCTTGCCGTCGACCAGGATGCGACAGCCGGCCGCATCGCCGTCGACCTGCATGACGAGGCTCAATGTGGCCGAAGGCGACATCGTTGTCTCCGAAATAGACCAGGGCAGCGACGCCAGGGTGACCTCGATGGGCCGGCTGTTGAGATCCGCGTATGTGACTCTGCCGCCACTGCCGAGGTCGCCGAAAGCCTCGTATGTGACGTTCTTGGGATTGATCTGTATGACGGTGGCGGGGATGGCGCTTGTCACCGGGGGATGGCTAATGTTCGCACTCCTGCCCCGAACCGTATGTACGCCGTAACCGGCGATCACAAACACAACAAGGATCACCGCGGGAGCCCAGAGCTTACCGAGGATCCGTTGGGTGTTTCGCCGCCTGACTTTGGCGTTCACGCGAATACACCTCCCGACCGTCCAAGTGTTTGTACAGTACTAGAGGCAAGCGTCGAAGATGGGTCTATTTCACGTATCCCGGGTTTGCTGCACGGGCCGGCGGGGCGTGCCCAGGCGCGGACCTCGGCTCGGCGCTGGCGCTGCCTGATCGAGTTCGGTGACGTCGCTCCTTGTTAGCGGCCGGGACATATCACCTTCGGTCCGACTGACCCTTCGCACCCGTGGCCGCGGGCAAGCTCTTCGCCTTGTCGGCACGGCTCAATCATGAAGCCGGCATCAAACCCGGTTCATCGCGGTCATTCATCGCTGGCAGGAGGTCAAACGACGGTGGCGTTCCAGCTAGCCAGTAAGGTACCGCTGCTACTAACGCCAATCGTAATTGGGCGCTGGCGCCGACGACATTTCCCAGTGGTCAATCGAGGATTGGTAACGCGCGTAATACTCGCTATCCCAATCTTGAGGAATCGTCAGATCAGGTGGGTGCACGAGTCGCGCAGGTCGTCAAACGGGCTCGGTCAACATACCCACAGGGCGGCGTGATCGGCGTGTTGGCGCGACATATCGACGAGGAGCTTCATGAGGTGACGGTCTACGTACACGACCCGATATCGGCCACCGGGGACGGTGATCCCGCACAACCGCGCCACGCCACCCATGCTTTGGTCGATCGCCTCAACGCCGGCGAGCCATACGCTGTCGCGTTCGGTGGCCAGGGCAGCGCCTGGCTGGAAACCCTCGAGGAGCTGGTGTCGTCAGCCGGCACCGAGGACGAACTGGCGAGGCTGCTCGCCCAGGCCGAATTGATGTTGGAGCCGGTCGCCCGGGAATTGGTCGTGGTCCGTCCGATCGGCTTTGACCCGCTGCGATGGGTCCGCGCCCCCGCCGAGGAGCCGGTCCCCGGCGCCGCGCAGCTGATGTCGGCGGCATGCTCGGTGCCCGGTGTGCTGCTCAGCCAGGTCGCCGCCATGAGCGCGCTGATCAGCCAGGGTATGGATTTCGCCGCCGCTCCGCCAGCCGCGGTCGCCGGCCACTCCCAGGGCGTGCTGGCCGTCGAAGCACTGCGTGCCGCTGGCGCCAAGGACGTCGAGCTGCTCGCGCTGGCGCAGCTGATCGGTGCGGCCGGGACGCTGGTGGCCCGGCGGCGCGGGATCACGATGCTCGGCGACCGTTCGCCGATGGTCTCGGTCACCAACGCCGACACCAACCGAATCGCAGCACTGCTCAATGAATTCGGCAAGGACATCCAGACCGTGCTTCCGCCGACGCTGTCCATCCGTAACGGCCGGGGCTCGGCCGTCATCGCCGGCACCCCCGAGCAGCTGACCCGTTTCGAGCTGCACTGCCAGCGGGTCGCCGACGCCGAGGCAGCCGAACGTAAGAACAAGTTGCGCGGCGGCGCGGTGTTCAACCCGACGTTCGAACCGGTGCGCGTCGATGTCGGCTTCCACTCGCCGCTGCTGGCGGACGCGGTCAAACTCGTCGACGGCTGGGCTGCCACGATCGGCTTGGACGCCGAGTTGGCCCACGACATGGCCCACGCCATCCTCGTGCACCCCGTCGACTGGGTGAATCAGGTGACCGCCCTGCATGATTCGGGCGCTCGTTGGATCCTGGATCTGGGCCCCGGCGACATCCTGACCCGGCTGACCGCCCCGGTGATCCGTGGTCTCGGCGTTGGCATCGTGCCCGCGGCGACCCGCGGCGGTCAACGCAACCTGTTCACCGCCGGGGCGGTGCCCGAAGTGGCCAAGCCGTGGTCGAGCTACGCGCCCACCGTCGTGAGTCTGCCCGACGGCTCGGTGAAGCTGGAGACGAAATTCACCCGGCTGACCGGGCGCTCGCCGATCCTGCTGGCGGGCATGACGCCCACCACCGTCGACGCCAAGATCGTGGCCGCCGCAGCCAACGCCGGTCACTGGGCCGAGCTCGCCGGCGGCGGTCAGGTCACCGAGCAGATCTTCGCCACCCGCGTCGCCGAGCTCACCGCGCTGCTCGAACCGGGCCGCGCGATCCAGTTCAACGCGCTGTTCCTCGACCCGTACCTGTGGAAGCTGCAGATCGGCGGAAAACGGTTGGTGCAGAAAGCCCGCCAGTCCGGTGCCCCGATTGACGGCCTGGTGATCAGCGCCGGCATCCCCGATCTTGCGCAGGCCGTCGAGCTGATCGACGAGCTGAACGGCATCGGCATCAGCCACGTGGTGTTCAAGCCCGGCACCGTCGAGCAGATCCGCGCGGTCATCCGCATCGCCGCGGAGGTGCCAACCAAGCCGGTGATCGTGCAGATTGAAGGCGGCCGTGCCGGCGGCCACCACTCCTGGGAAGACCTCGACGACCTGCTGCTGGCGACCTACTCGGAGTTGCGGTCGCGTCCCAACATCACCGTCTGTGCCGGCGGGGGCATCGGCACACCCGAGCGCGCCGCCGAATACCTCTCCGGGCGCTGGTCGTCCGGACACGGGTACCCGCTGATGCCGATCGACGGCATCCTGGTCGGCACCGCAGCGATGGCCACCAAGGAGGCCACCACATCGGAGTCGGTCAAGCGGATGCTGGTCGAAACCAACGGCACCAACCAGTGGATCGGCGCCGGAAAAGCCCAGGGCGGCATGGCTTCCAGCCGCAGCCAGCTGGGTGCGGACATCCACGAGATCGACAACTCCGCATCCCGCTGCGGCCGGCTGCTCGACGAGGTCGCCGGCGATGCCGAGGCGGTCGCCGAGCGCCGCGAGGAGATCATCGCCGCGATGGCACGCACCGCCAAACCATATTTCGGCGACGTTGCGGAGATGACGTACCTGCAGTGGCTGCAGCGCTACGTCGAGCTGACCATCGGCGAGGGAAATTCAACGGCCGACACCGCATCGGCGCACACCCGATGGCTAGACACTTCCTGGCGTGACCGATTCGAGCGGATGCTGAAGCGGGCCGAATCCCGTTTGCACCCAAAGGATTTCGGGCGGATCGAGACGCTGTTCACCGACCAGCGACGGCTCGAATACCCGAATCAGGCCGTCGCGGCCCTAGTCGAGCGCTATCCCGACGCCGAGACCGTCCAGTTACACCCGGCCGACGTGCCGTTCTTCGTCGAGCTGTGCAAGACGCCGGGCAAGCCGGTCAATTTCGTGCCGGTCATCGACAAGGACGTGCGCCGGTGGTGGCGTAGCGACTCGCTGTGGCAGGCGCATGACGCGCGCTACGACGCCGATCAGGTCTGCATCATCCCCGGCCCGGCGGCGGCGGCCGGCATCACCCGCGCCGACGAACCCGTCGGCGAATTGCTCGACCGCTTCGAGCAAGCCGCCATGGACGAGGTGCTGGCCGCCGAGCGGCAACCTGAGCCCGTTGCGGCCCGTCGCCGCGGCCGAAACGACGTTAGCGGCCCCCTGGCCGTGGTGCTGGACGCACCCGACGTGTTCTGGGCCGGACGGATGGCGACCAACCCGGTGCACCGCGTCGGCAACCCGGACGACTGGCATGTGCACGAAAGTCGCAGTGCTACACATTCTTTCACCTCGGCACGGCTGGACGTAGTGGACGAGGACCGCGTCGTCCTGCGGATTCCGCTGTCGGGAAAGTGGATCGACATCGCGTTCACCGTCACCGACGTGGTCCGCGACGGCGGTCTGCCGCTGGTCACCACCGACGATGCCAGCAGCGCGATGCGCGCCATGCTGGCCATCGCCGCCGGTGCCGCCGGCCCGGAATTTTTGCGTCCGGTCATCGACGGTAAAGCCACCGTCACGGCGCAGTGGGATCCCGAGCAGGTCGCCGATCACACCGGCGTCACCGCGACGTTCGGAGCGCCGCTTGCGCCGACTCGAACCGTCGTGCCCGATGCGCTGGTCGGTAAATGCTGGCCCGCCGTGTTCGCGGCCGTCGGCTCGGCGGCCACCGACACCGGCATCCCGGTGGTCGAGGGCTTGCTGAGCCTCGTGCACCTCGACCACGCCGCCCAACTACTGGCGCCGGCGCCGAAAGCCGCCATCGACTTGTGCATTACGGCAACTGCCGCCACCGTGACCGACACCGAAGTCGGCCGAGTCGTGCCGGTGTCCGTCACGATCGCCGACCCGGCCGGCACCGTCCTGGCCAGACTGCAGGAACGCTTCGCGATCCGCGGCCGCACCGGCACCATGGAACTCGAAGACCCCGTGCGGGCCGGTGGGGCGTTGTCCGACGATGCCACCGAGAATGCCACCGACACCGCGCGTCGCCGCCGTCGCGACGTCACGCTGGCCGCGCCGGTCGACATGCGCCCGTTCGCGGTGGTGTCCGGTGACCACAACCCCATCCACACCGATCGGGCGGCCGCGCTGCTGGCGGGACTGGAATCGCCGATCGTGCACGGCATGTGGCTGTCGGCGGCCGCCCAGCACGTCGTGGCCGCCACCGACGGGCGCGCCAAGCCGCCGGCCCGCCTGATCGGCTGGACCGCGCGCTTCCTGGGCATGGTGCGCCCGGGCGACGAGGTGGAGATCCGGGTCGACCGCGTTGGAATCGACCAGGGCGCAGAGGTTTTGGAGGTCGCTGCCCGCGTCGGCTCGGAGCTGGTGATGTCGGCTACCGCCCGGCTGGCCGCCCCCAAGACGGTCTACGCGTTCCCCGGCCAGGGCATCCAGCACAAGGGCATGGGCATGGACGTGCGGGCCAGCTCCAAGGCGGCCCGCAAGGTGTGGGACGCCGCCGACAAGTTCACCCGCGACACGCTGGGCTTCTCGGTCCTGCACGTGGTGCGCGACAACCCGACCAGCATCATCGCCAGCGGTGTGCACTATCACCACCCCGAAGGCGTTCTCTACCTGACCCAGTTCACCCAGGTGGCCATGGCCACCGTCGCGGCGGCCCAAGTCGCCGAGATGCGCGAACGCGGCGCGTTTGTCGAGGGTGCGATCGCCTGCGGGCATTCCGTCGGCGAGTACACCGCGTTGGCCTGCGCGAACGGGTTCTACGAACTGGAAGAGCTGCTGGAGATGGTGTTTGAGCGCGGCTCGAAGATGCACGACATCGTGCCGCGCGACGAGCTGGGCCGCTCCAACTACCGGTTGGCGGCGATCCGGCCCTCGCAGATCGACCTCGCCGACGACGACGTGCCCGCGTTCGTCGGTGAAATCGCCGAGCGCACCGGGGAATTCCTGCAGATCGTCAATTACAACCTGCGCGGCTCGCAGTACGCGATCGCCGGCACGGTGCGCGGTCTGGAAGCGCTGGAAGCCGAGGTGGAGCGGCGCCGCGCAATCACCGGCGGCAAGCGGTCTTTCATCCTGGTACCCGGCATCGACGTGCCGTTCCACTCCATCGTGCTGCGGACCGGCGTCGCCGATTTCCGCCGCTCGGTCGAACGGGTCAGGGTCCACGACAAGGATCCCGAGCTGCTCGTCGGGCGCTACATCCCCAACCTGGTACCCCGGCCGTTTTCACTGGATCGCGACTTCATCCAGGAGATCCGCGACCTGGTCCCGGCCGAGCCGCTCGACGAAATTCTCGCCGACTACGACACGTGGCGTAACGAGAAGCCGCGCGAGCTGTGCCGCAAGGTCGTCATCGAGCTGCTGGCATGGCAGTTCGCCAGCCCCGTGCGGTGGATCGAAACCCAGGATCTGCTGTTTACCGAAGAGGCGGCAGGTGGTCTGGGTGTGGAGCGGTTCGTTGAGATCGGCGTCAAGTCCGCGCCGACGGTTGCGGGGCTCGCCGCCAATACCCTCAAGTTGCCCGAATATGCCCATAGCACAGTGGAAGTGCTCAACTCGGAACGCGACGCGGCGGTGCTGTTCGCCACCGACACCGACCCCGAGCCGGAGCCCGAAAAGGTAGCGGAGCCGGGCGGCCCCGCCGCTGAGGTCGCCGCGCCGGTCGACGCGCCTGCGCCGGCGCCAGCTATGCCGTCGGGTACGGTCCGTCCGGACGACATCGCCTTCGACGCGGCCGACGCCACCCTGGCGCTGATTGCGCTGTCGTCCAAGATGCGCATGGACCAGATCGAGGAGCTGGACTCCATCGAATCCATCACCGACGGCGCGTCATCGCGGCGCAACCAGCTGCTCGTCGACCTGGGCGCCGAACTAAACCTCGGCGCGATCGACGGCGCGGCCGATTCCGACCTGACATCGCTGAAACGCCAAGTGACCAAGCTGGCCCGCACCTACAAGCCGTTCGGCCGGGTGCTGTCGGACGCGATCAACGATCAGTTGCGGACGGTTCTGGGGCCTTCGGGCAAGCGGCCCGTCGCGATCGCGGAGCGGGTCAGGAAGACCTGGGAGCTCGGCGACGGTTGGGCTAAGCATGTCACGGTCGAGGTCGCGCTGGGTACCCGCGAGGGGACCAGTGTGCGCGGTGGCGCGATGGGGCACTTGCACGAGGGCGCGCTGGCCGATGCGGCGTCTGTGGACAAGGTCATCGACGCCGCGGTCGCTTCGGTCGCCGCGCGGCGTGGCATTTCGGTGGCGCTGCCGTCTTCGGGCGGTGGCGGGGGTGCGACCATCGACCCGGCGGCGCTGAGCGAAATTACCGATCAGATCACCGGTCGCGACGGTGTGTTAGCCTCGGCGGCGCGCTTGGTGCTGGGCCAGCTGGGGCTAGATGATCCCGTCGGCGCGTCGCCGGCGGCCACCGATGCCGAGCTCATCGACTTGGTCACCGCCGAATTGGGCGCGGACTGGCCGCGTTTGGTGTCACCGGTGTTCGACGCCAAGAAGGCCGTGGTGTTCGACGACCGGTGGGCCAGCGCCCGCGAGGACTTGGTGAAGCTGTGGTTGATCGACGAGGGCGACATCGACGCCGACTGGCCGCATCTATCCGCGCGGTTCGAGGGCGCCGGCCACGTCGTGGCCACCCAGGCCACCTGGTGGCAGGGTAAGGCGCTCGCGGCCGGACGCATCATCCACGCCTCGCTGTATGGCCGGATCGCCGCCGGTGCGGAGAATCCCGACCCGGGCCCCTGCAGCGGCGAGATCGCTGTGGTGACAGGCGCTTCGAAGGGTTCGATCGCGGCATCGGTGGTCGCGCGGCTGCTCGACGGCGGTGCCACCGTGATCGCGACGACGTCCAAGCTCGACGACGACCGGCTGGCGTTCTACCGCACGCTCTACCGGCACAGCGCCCGCTTCGATGCGGCGCTGTGGGTGGTGCCGGCCAACATGGCGTCCTATTCCGACATCGACGCGCTGGTCGGCTGGGTCGGCACTGAGCAAACCGAAAGTCAGGGGCCGCAGTCGATTCACATCAAGGATGCGCAGACCCCGACGTTGCTGTTCCCGTTCGCGGCGCCGCGCGTGGCGGGGGATCTGTCGGAGGCCGGTGCGCGCTCGGAGATGGAGATGAAGGTCCTGCTGTGGGCCGTGCAGCGGTT
Organism: Mycobacterium sp.; assembly: GCF_035314665.1. GTDB lineage: Bacteria > Actinomycetota > Actinomycetes > Mycobacteriales > Mycobacteriaceae > Mycobacterium. Next base: position 8,344 of record NZ_DATFZD010000355.1, read on the forward strand.
GATCGGCGGGCTGTCGAAGATCGGCGCCGAGCGCGATATCGCGTCGCGGCTGCACGTGGTGCTGCCCGGCTCGCCCAACCGCGGGATGTTCGGCGGCGACGGCGCCTATGGTGAGGCCAAGTCGGCGCTGGACGCCGTGGTGAGCCGCTGGCATGCCGAGTCTTCGTGGGCGGCCCGAGTGAGCCTGGCGCACGCGCTGATTGGCTGGACCCGGGGCACCGGCCTGATGGGCCACAACGACGCCATCGTCGACGCCGTCGAGGAGGCCGGTGTCACTACCTACTCGACCGACGAGATGGCCGCGATGCTGCTGAACTTGTGCGACGTGGAGTCCAAGGTGGCCGCGGCCAGCGCGCCGATTACGGCGGACCTGACCGGCGGGCTCGGTGACGCCGACCTCGACATGGCCGAACTGGCGGCGAAAGCCCGCGAGCAGGCCACGCCGAACGCGGACACCACGGACGCGACGCCGCACGACACTATCGCCGCGCTGCCATCCCCGCCGCGCGGGGTCACGGCGGCGCCCCCGCCGTCGTGGAAGGATCTCGACGTCGACCCGGCCGACCTGGTGGTGATCGTCGGTGGTGCCGAACTGGGCCCGTACGGCTCGTCGCGCACCCGGTTCGAGATGGAGGTCGACAACGAACTGTCGGCGGCCGGCGTGCTGGAGCTGGCCTGGACCACCGGGCTCGTCCGCTGGGAGGACGACCCGCAACCGGGTTGGTATGACAGTGAATCCGGCGAGCTGGTCGATGAGTCCGAGCTGGTCGAGCGCTACCACGACACCGTGGTGCAACGCTGCGGCATCCGTGAGTTCGTCGATGACGGCGCCATCGACCCCGACCACGCGTCGCCGTTGCTGGTGTCGGTGTTCCTGGACAAAGACTTCGCCTTCGTGGTGTCCTCGGAGGCCGACGCGCGTGCCTTCGTCGAGTTCGACCCGGAGCACACGGTCATCCGGCCGGTGCCCCACTCCAGCGACTGGCAGGTCATCCGCAAGGCGGGCACTGAGATTCGGGTGCCGCGCAAGACCAAGCTGTCGCGGACCGTGGGCGGCCAGGTCCCGACCGGGTTCGACCCCACGGTGTGGGGCATCAGCCCCGATATGGCGAGTTCCATTGACCGACTGGCGGTGTGGAACATCGTGGCGACCGTCGACGCGTTCCTATCCGCCGGGTTCAGCCCCGCCGAGGTGATGCGCTACGTGCACCCGAGCATGGTAGCTAACACCCAGGGGACCGGCCTGGGCGGCAGCACCTCGATGCAGGCGATGTACCACGGAAACCTGCTGGGGCGTAATAAGCCTAACGACCTGCTGCAGGAACTGCTGCCTAATGTTATTGCGGCACATGTGGTCCAGTCCTATGTCGGCGGCTATGGCGCGATGATTCATCCGGTTGCCGCGTGCGCGACGGCCGCGGTGTCGGTGGAGGAAGGCGTCGACAAGATCCGGCTGGGCAAGGCCGAGCTGGCAGTCGCCGGCGGCTTCGACGACCTGACGCACGAGGGCATCATCGGCTTCGGTGACATGGCGGCCACCGCCGACACCTCTATGATGCGCGGCAGGGGCATTCACGATTCGAAGTTCTCGCGTCCCAACGACCGGCGCCGGCTGGGCTTCGTCGAGGCCCAGGGTGGCGGCACCATCCTGCTGGCCCGCGGTGACCTGGCGCTCAAGATGGGCCTGCCGGTGCTGGCGGTGGTGGCCTTCGCGCAGTCTTTCGGCGACGGTGTGCACACCTCGATCCCGGCCCCGGGCCTGGGCGCGCTGGGCGCGGGCCGCGGTGGCAAGGACTCGCCGCTGGCACGTGCGCTGGCCAAGCTCGGCGTGGGTGCTGATGACGTCGCGGTGATCTCCAAGCACGACACGTCGACGTTGGCCAACGATCCCAACGAGACCGAGCTGCACGAGCGGCTTGCTGACGCGCTGGGCCGCTCCGAGGGTGCTCCGCTGTTCGTGGTGTCGCAGAAGAGCCTTACCGGCCACGCCAAGGGCGGCGCGGCGGTCTTTCAGATGATGGGCTTGTGCCAGATGCTGCGCGACGGGGTGATCCCACCGAACCGCAGCCTGGACTGCGTCGATGACGAACTGGCCGGTTCGGCCCACTTCGTCTGGGTGCGCGAGACGCTGCGGCTCGGCGAGAAGTTCCCGCTCAAGGCCGGGATGCTCACCAGTCTTGGGTTCGGCCACGTTTCGGGGCTGGTCGCGTTGGTGCACCCGCAGGCGTACCTGGCGGCGCTGGATCCAGCGCAGCGCGCGGACTACCAGCGGCGCGCGGATGCCCGCCTGCTGGCCGGCCAACGCAGACTGGCCTCCGCGATCGCCGGCGGTCCGACGCTCTACCAGCGGCCCGCCGGCCGTCGGTTCGACCACGACGCTCCCGAGAAGCCCCAGGAAGCGCAGATGCTCCTCGACCCGGCGTCCAGGCTCGGCGAAGACGGTGTGTACCGGCGGTAGTGTTCCGGCCTGATAGGCCGAGATCACGCGGAACACTATTAAAGCCGTCGAAGTGGTGGCCTGGAGTCGTTGGGACGCCGGCTTTCTGCTGAGGATTCGCGTGCAATTCGATCACCGGAGGCCTCCGTGATGTCTGACGGCACGTTTCGGCAACCGGCGGTCCCGGAAAGGTTGCGGCTAGCCAGTAGGAGCGATTCTCGTTGGCAGGGAAGCTTATCCGGGCTTGGCAAGCAAGACTTCAGGGCATGCTATCCGTACCACAAGGGTCCGTGACCCTTCCCAAGGTCACCCAGGAGATCATTGATCTCGTCAAGGTTGAAGCGACAGAAGTCGATCTGAAGGCGGATTCGGTTCTTCAGGACGTGGGTCTTGATTCGCTCAAGTTCATGTCGGTCGTCTTCAAGATCGAGGCATACTACGACATCGAACTGCAAGAGGAGGACGCCGACGATCTCCGTACCATCGGCGATCTGGCAACCCTCGTGGTCGGTCGCATTGCGGAGCAGTCATGAGAGGGGCACCCGCGATCCGGCCGAAGCAGGCCACGCTGATCGAAATGCTCGACGCGGCAGCGCAATCGGAGCTCGGCCTGGTCTTCGTGAACCGGAAAGAGCAAGACCATGAAGTCCCGTTCGCCCGCATCCGCCAGCAAGCGCTGTCTGTTGCCGCGGACCTGGTGCGTCGCGGGGTACGTAAGGGCGACCGCGTCGCCATCGTGCTTCCCACCTGCCCGGAGTTCGTCGAATGCTTCTTCGGCGTGCTGTGCGCCGGCGCGATCCCCGTTCCGCTGTATCCGCCTCTGCGGCTGGGGAAACTCGACGAGTTTCACCGCAGGACAACGACCATGCTGAACGCAGTGAATGCGGTTATGGTGGTGACCGACGAACGCATTCGGCGCTTTTTGGGGGTCGCAGTTGCCAACTCGGCTCCTGCGCTTGGGTGCGTGACAGCGTCTAGCCTGGGCGCCCCGATCTCCGAGGCGGTCAAAGTCGCCGCTGACGACATTGCGGTGATCCAATTCTCATCGGGCACGACAAACGATCCCAAGCCGGTGGCTCTGACCCACGCGAATCTGCTCTCGAATCTCGCGACGCTCGAGGACTACATCACCGCAGACGGGGCACCGACTGTCGGCGTCACTTGGCTGCCGCTCTACCACGACATGGGATTGATCGGAAATCTTCTCAGCGCTTTCCATCTTCGGCGAAAGCTGGTCCTGCTTCCTCCGGAGCTTTTCGTTGCGGTACCCGGCGCGTGGCTGCGAGCCATCTCACGGCATCGGGGGACCATCACGGCGGCGCCCAGCTTCGCTTTCGGCCTGTGTCTCAAGCGGATACGTGACGACGAACTCGAGGGCGTGGACCTATCCTCATGGAGCATCTGCCTCAACGGCGCCGAGGCGGTCAGCGCCGAAGCGCAGCGGCGGTTCAGTGAGCGGTTCGGGCGTTGGGGTTTTCGCGCTTCGTCGTTCACGCCGTGCTATGGCATGGCGGAAGCGTCGTTGGCCGTGACATTCAAAGCGGTGGGCACGTCCTTTAAAGCCCTGGGTGTGGACGGCGACAAACTGGCCTCCGACGGCGTCGTCGAACCGGGCGGCAAAGAGATTGTCAGCGTTGGCCCTCCGCTGGCCGGTATGGGGGTCGAGATACGCGACGACAGTGGAATTGCGCTGCCAGATGCGCATGTCGGTCACATCTTCGTTTCGGGCCCCAGCATCATGGCCGGTTATTTCGGCCGCCCCGACCTCACCGATCAGGCGTTCCACGACGGTTGGCTCCACACGGGCGACCGCGGGTTCATACACGACGGCGAGCTCTATGTATGCGGACGGCACAAGGACATCGTCATCGTGCGCGGCGCCAACCACGCCCCCGAGGAGTTTGAGGCGGCGTTGGACGGCCTGCCGGGCGTTCGCACAGGCTGCGCCGTCGCGGTGGGATTCGTGCCGCCAGGTGACGAAGACGAGGCACTGGCAATGCTTGTCGAAACGACTTCCGACGCCGCCCCGAGTTTGGCGCAAGACGTCGCATCGCGCGTTCAGCAGCACACCGGCATCCTGCCGGCCCATGTCGAGCTGCTGGCACCGGGAACGTTGCCACGAACCAGCAGTGGAAAGCTGCGCCGACGCGAGGCGCTCACCCAATGGCTGACAGGGCAGTTGTCTGCGCCGAAAAAGGTCACGGCCGCAAGGTTGTTGGTCCAGGCGGCCAACGGAGAACTGCTCCAGGCTCGTGCAGCGTTGGCACGACGCAGCAAAAACCCCCGGCCCGTCGGATAGAGCGAGAAGGAACATAACAAATGTATCGAGCAGATCCCTTTGACGCGTTGTCGCCTGCGCACCTGACCGCGAGCGCGACGACCAGCCGGCCCACACTGTTAGGCATCGCGTCCGCGCATCCGCCGTTCGAGGTGACCCAGGAGGAGACCTGGCAATTCTTCGAGCGGGTGTCGTCGGTCCGGTTCGTGAAGCGAATAGTCGAATCGACAAAGGTCAAGAAACGCAACATCATGTGGGACCCGGACAGCCTGCAACAGGCCGCCGGCCTGCTCACCGGCGACCGGATGGCAGCCCACAGTGCGGCGGTCATCGACGTTGCCTCGCGTTCCCTCAAAGAAGCGATCGGTGACTTGGACACGCGCCGAATCGGCAGTCTTGTCATGGCCTGCTCCACCGGCTACGTCAACCCCGGTCCGGACCTTCTGCTTGCCAAAGAGCTTGGGCTGCGCTCGAATTTGCGTCGCACCTTCATCGGCCACATGGGTTGCTATGCGGCGCTCAACGTCATCAAGGTGGCAATGGACAGCGTCGCAGCCCGACCCGACGAGCTGGTGATCTGCAACACGACCGAACTGAGCTCTGCTCACATCCGGGACAGCTTGATGCCCGGAGAGGATCCGGTGGAATCACTGATCACGCAGGCGCTGTTCGGCGACGCCAGCGTGTCGATGCTATTGGGTTCGGCGCCCGACGGTGCCGGAATCCAGTTCCTACGTACGCATACCGAGCAACTGTACGACCAGCATACGATGATGAGTTTGAACGTCGGCAACCGGTCATTCTGGATGACGCTGGCCGCCGGTGTGCCGGCGGTTCTGGAGGAGAACATTGAGGGTTTTCTGGCCAAACTTCTCGAACCGCTGGGACTTTCGGCGGGTGATATAGCGCACTGGGGAATTCATCCCGGTGGCCCGAAGATCGTTCGCAAGTTGGGCAAACAGTTGCGGCTGCAGCCCGAGCAGTTGCGCGCGAGCTGGGATGTCCTGGCCAACGCCGGAAACTGCGCCTCGGCCACGGTGCTGCTCGTCCTGGAAAACATCCTGCGAGTCGACAAGCCGAGCCGTGGAGAGTACGGCGTCCTCTTGGCGTTCGGCCCCGGCCTGACCATCGAAGGGGCGGTGCTTCGCTTTTGAACGCGTTAGAGCGGCTTGCTTTGCTCGGGATCCGCGCGCCGCGGCGAATCATTGCACTTGCGGTGTTGGTCATGGCGAGCGCAGCGGTGTTCGGCATACCGGTCGCGAACAGCCTGTCTTCGGGTGGCTTTCAGGATCCGACCGCGGAATCGACGCATGCGCTGAACTTGCAGTCAGGCAAGTTCAATCAGGGCGATACGCAACTGCTGATCACCGTCAGCTCGGACGACGGGGTGAACAGCGGCGCCGCCCAGCGAGTCGGCACCGACATAGTGCGCCAGCTGGGCAACTCCCCCTATGTGGCGCACGTGACCTCGCCCTGGACGGCGCCACCGTCGGCGTCGACAACGCTGGTGAGCAAGGACGGCAAGACCGGTCTGATCGTTGCCAGCATCACTGGCGGTAACAGCGGCGCGGCCAAGCACGCCGAGACGCTCAGCTACGACTTTGTTTACGACCGTGACGGTGTGACGGTGCGCGCCGGCGGGCGGGCCATGACCGATGCGCAAATCACCCTTCAAACCCGAGAAGATCTGAAGGTGATGGAATTCATCGCGGTCCCGGTGAGCTTCCTGGTGCTGGTGTGGGTGTTCGGTGGGTTCCTGGCAGCCGCAATCCCGTTGGCGGTCGGCGGTGTTGCCATCTTCGGCTCGATGGCCGCGCTGCGGGCACTCACATTCGTGACGGACGTTTCGATCTTCGCGCTCAATCTGTTGCTGGCGATGGGGCTGGCGCTGGCGATCGACTACACGTTGCTGATTATCAGCCGATTCCGAGACGAACTTGACAATGGCGCCGAGCGGGACGCGGCGCTTGTCCGCACGATGGCCAGCGCCGGCCGGAGCGTGCTCTTTTCGGCGATGACCGTCTCGCTCTCAATGTCGACGCTGGTCCTGTTCCCGATGCCCTTCCTGAAGTCCTTCGCCTACGCGGCAATCGCGGTAGTGGCCATCACGGTCATCGCGGCGATCGTGGTGACGCCCGCCGCCATCGCCCTGCTCGGTCCGCGACTGGACTCCAAGGGTCCTCGCTGGCTCAGGCGCCGGTCGTCGCGGGCGAACGCGTCCCCACGCCCGGTCGAGCAGACGTTTTTCTACCGGTTGGCACGGTTCGTTATTCGCCGGGCCGTGCCGCTCGGGCTGGCCATCGTCGCCCTGCTGATCGCACTCGGCATGCCGGTGTTCGGACTGAAGTGGGGTATCCCGGATGATCGCGTGCTACCGACATCGAGCACGGCGCGTCAGGTTGGCGATCAGCTGCGCGCCGATTTCAGCGCTGACGTGACGACGAACGTGACCGTGGTCATCCCGGACATTCGCGATGTGACCCCAGAGGCGTTGAATCACTATGCCGCCCTGCTGTCGTTGGTGCCCGACGTGCCGGCGGTCTCCGCGCCGGGCGGCACGTTCGTCGCCGGTGCGCTGGTCGGACCGCCGTCGGCCGCGGCGGCAATCAAAGACGGCAGCGCATTTCTCACGGTGGCCAGCAGCGCGCCGCTCTTCTCGCAGGCCTCGAACACCCAGTTGGACCGGCTGCACGCCATCCGAGGCCCGAGCGGTCAGCAGGTCTTGATGAGCGGGGTCGCCCAGGTGAACCGTGACACCGCCGATGCAATCACCTCGCGGGTGCCCCTCGTTTTGACTGTGATCGCCGTGATCACTTTCGTGGTGATGTTCGCACTCACCCGCAGCGTGGTCATGCCGCTAAAAACCTTGCTGCTCAGCGGATTATCGTTGAGCGCCGCATTCGGCGCTCTCGTGTGGATCTTCCAGGACGGTCACCTCGGCGGCTTGGGTACCACCGCCACCGGCACGCTGGTGCTCACCATGCCGGTGATGTTGTTCTGCATTGCGTTTGGGTTGTCGATGGACTACGAGGTCTTCCTTGTGTCGCGGATCCACGAGCACTGGCTGGAATCCAACCGGACGGCGGCCGACAACGACGAGAGCGTGGCGCTGGGTCTGGCCAGAACCGGGCGGGTGATCACCGCCGCGGCGCTGATCATGTCCATCTCATTTGCCGCCTTGATCGCTGCCCAGGTGTCGTTCATGCGGATGTTCGGAGTGGGACTCACGCTGGCGGTGCTGGCCGATGCGACGCTGGTACGCATGCTTCTGGTGCCGGCATTCATGCACGTGATGGGACGGATGAATTGGTGGGCGCCGAAACGGGTTGCACGACAGCGGAAAATGGTTCCGGATGCGCAACACCGCCGTGAAGCGCAGCATCTGAGTGCGGGGGGCCAAACGGCCTACGCAATGGAAGCCACGACGTGCGCGAGATTGACAGGAGCTCGATGACATACGAGCGGCACGGGCTGGCCAATCGGCTGGAACGGCGCAAGCACCGCACGCGGGCGGCTTTGATCAAAGCCGCGCAAGGCTTCATCGCCGTGGGTAAGGTCAACGTCCCGGTGCTGGAAATAACGCAAGCCGCCGATGTCGGCATGGGCTCGTTCTACAACCACTTCGACAGCAAGGAACAGCTGTTCGAGGCTGCGCTCAACGAAACCTTCGGCGCGTTGCTCGACCGCTTGCCACCCGTGGATGACCCCGCCGAATTGTTCGCCTCGCAGCTTCCGGTTGACAGTTCGGTGGCTTCGGCGCCGACCCGCCGAAGTTCGCGTGCTGCTCAACGGCGGACTGGGCCGGCTCCTGTCGGATCGCGGCCTGTCGCCGCGCGCGCTGCGAGACATCGCAGCGCGCGACCAAATTGGCCGTTTCGAGATCCACGATCTCGAACTAGCGGTAACACTGGCCGCTGGAGCACTATTCGGGCTCGTACAACTGCTTAACGACCAGCGGGGGCGGGACGCAGCGCACGCCGCCGACCGGCTGGCTCAAGACTTGCTCGTCGTGTATGGGCTCTCTGCCGAGGAGGCGCAGGAGGTCTGCATGCGGGCACTGCCCGACCTCGACGACATCGCGGTTGGCGGTGCGCCGGATCGATCCGATATCGCGGTCGCGGCGGTGCCCGCCGACAATGGTCAGGCAGCCCTCGGGCGCTAAGGTGCCGCCACTGCGTTGACTCAGACCTTGCCCACGCCGGTAGCCAAGAGTAAGAAGCCTATTGCACCGACGACCACCGCCGGGATGGCCTGGCGTCGCTCGCTTATCCAAGCGTTGAGCCGCCGCAAGACGGCCAGCGTCCGCGCCGGCGTTGTGAGATAGGTGACAAGCGGGACCTCGACGACCGTAAACGCCACGAGGGTGAACATGAGGGCCGCGCCGACTTGCGCAGCCGCAGTTGGTTCCGAGGCCACGATCGCGACGATCGCCCCCATGTACTCAACGGGCGGCGTCGCCAATGCGATGCCGGCGACAAACGCTGCCACGAACGACCCGCCTTCGAGCCGGCCGCGGATCGACGGTCGGCTGGATCCGTGCGGTGTATTCCGCTCTGGCAGAAGGACCGAGGACTCACCACCGGTCACCGGCAGGCGTGCGCGCCGCCGCGCCCAGAAGCGCGCCACCAGCAGAGCTGCGACGGACACCGCCAGCACGCCGATCGCAACCTGTAGGTAAACGACAGTCGTGCCGCTGGCGGCCGAAACTACTGCTCGCATAACGGAGAGCGTGAAATCGCGTAGCCAAAGCAGCACAGCGAACGCGACCCCGATGCCCGCTGCCATGCCGCCGAGCCAGAAGGCAAGCAGATTGAGCATGGGCCTTGGCCGTGCAATCAAGAGCGCCGTGATCCCGATCCGGACCGGATCGATCGCCGCGAGCAGCGACAGCACGAGAACTGCGCTACACACCGACGCCTACCCTCGGACGAATGCCGCTGTGCTAACGGGAAAACCGTTGCGGCGATGCCTGAGTAGGGTTCTTGTCGACACCTCCACAGTGTCGCTTATAAAGCGTGCGGTGTCGGTATAACTGGCATCCATTCGCGTTGGGTGCCAGCACTATTCGCCAGTCAGGGCGAGCGCGACGGGCGGTTCCGGCCGGCGAATAGTGGTTGGCACCCAGTGCATATGGTTGCCAGCGGTACTGACACGGAACCGTTCATTGGAAACAATGTGAGACACCCGATGCTCAACCCGCACCCAGAAGATGTGAGAACAATGGCAAGGATCTTGGCCTATACTTCGCCGGCGCTCGGCCATCTGTTTCCGTTCAGCGCCCTGCTGTTGGAATTGTCCGCCCGCGGCCACGAGATTCATCTTCGGACCCTGTCCACGGGTGTGGAGATGGGGCGAAAGCTGGGTTTCAGCACCGATGCCATCGATCCGCGAATCGAGGCGATCGTCAACGATGACTGGAAGGCTTCAAGTCCTCGTGGTGCCCTGAAGAGGGCGGTCGACGTGTTCTGCCGGCGCGCTGCCTACGAAGTCGCCGACTTCGCCGATGCGGTCGAGCGAACGCGTCCCGACGCGTTGCTCGTCGACGTCAATTGCTGGGGTGCCCTGTCGGTCGCCGACGCGCGTGACACTCCGTGGGCGTGTTTGTCCCCCTACACGCCGGCTCTGCAATCACGTGGAGTGCCGCCCTTCGGGCTGGGTCTGGCTCCACTGCCCGGCCTGCTTGGCCGGGTCCGTGACGCCGCGCTGCGGCCCGTCGCGATCGGCATGATGGAGAGGGCGGTATTGCCGGCAGGCAACAAGATTCGCGCGATCGCCGGCGCGCCGCCGGTTGCATCGGCGGATGAGTTCATGCGACGGGCCCCGCTGATGCTGGTGGCAAGCGGCAAGCCGTTCGAGTATCCGCAGACTGACTGGGGCGATGCCGTACAGATGATCGGCCCGTGCATGTTCGAACCGGCCATGGATAGGGTTCCTGACTGGCTCACGGCGATCGATCGGCCGATCGTCCTTGTCACCACGTCATCGCAACAGCAGGCCGATGAAAAGCTGGTCAGGACCGCGATGACCGCGCTCGCGGACGAGCCGGTACATGTGGTTGCGACACTGCCTGCCGGGCTAGCAAGCGACATCCCACTCACACCCAACGCGACGGTGGTCCAATTTGTGCCGCACGGCCCCGTATTGGACCGCGCGGTGTGTGCGATTACGCACGGTGGCATGGGTGGGACCCAAAAGGCCGTTGCCCGAGGGGTTCCGGTGTGCGTGGTGCCGTTTGGGCGTGACCAATTCGAGGTCGCGCGGCGGGTCGAGGTGGCCCGCTGCGGAACCCGTCTACCGGCCAAGAAGCTGTCCGCGGCTCGGCTGTCCACAAAAGTTCGGCAGGCAATGACCATGACAGACGGCGCACGGCGGGTCGCGGCGGGTTTCGCAGCGACCGGCGGCGTCGCCCGAGGCGCTGACCTCATCGAGCAACGCGTGCTCAGAAGCGCTCAGCTTCAGTTCATCAGCCATTGGGAACACACGACTGAGATCGGCACGCTGCCGATACGGTCGTTGTGATTCGACACCGAATCACAACGTGATCCGAGGTAAGTCCCGTTGTGTGATCTATTCTTGGTGTACGCATCGGCGTACCGGTTACCGTCGAAAGTCCTTAGCTGCGTGGGATATCCGGCGTTGCTGATGGTGGTTATCAACCTCGTCGGGCACCTCTCGGCTGCGACAACCCCGTAGTCGTGCCGTATTCCCAGCTGCATCGCGTTACCTGATTCGTGCGTCGCCAGCCAAAACACTGCGCCGCCGAGTGCCGGCAACAGCGAGCCCTCCATGCGAAGTTCCAGCCCAGAAAACCGAAGACGACGACTGGATGACCTAAGAAGTAGAAGGCTATCCGAGCTTGTTGCAGCTAGCCGGTAGCCGCAGATCGTCACTGGCAGGCATGGTCAATGGGGGTTAGCGACGACGACTTTTCTGGTGTGACGCGCGACTCTTAGAGCGAAGGGAATCCACCTATCCGGCAGCACCATTGGTCGCCAGCTGCTGGTAGTCGAGAAGAGGAACGAATGATCACCGCATACCGAGCTGATGAACGCGGTGATGTTGTCGGCTGCGAGACGCCGCCATTCAACTATCCGGCGGAAGGCCCGTATGTCAGGCAGCTGCTCTTCAACGCCATCGTCGCCGTTGTGTTGGCAGCCATCACCGTCATGGTCGGGTTATCCCTGGCCGGTATAGCCCGTGAAGCAAAGGCATGCAGTGCCGAAAAGGAGTGAAACCAAAATGGACCTCGACAGGATCACACACCCACTGAGGCTCGCCAGAGGATCGCACCAGCCAGGATCGGGCAAAGGCTGTGCGATGAACGTGATTTCATACATCAACGGCGACACGCACATCACCGACTTCCCCGATTGTTCGGCACGCCCGCTAGCCGCGTTCGTTCAACTAAGCAACGATCTGCTAGCAGGCCCCGACGACTACTTGTCGCCGGAAAACAGCCTTCTGGCACTCGAACTCGCCTGGCAGACCGTGGGAACCACCGATGTTGCCGACACCGTCATTCACGCATGGGTGGCCGAACTTCTGGCCAGCCCCACATGGGGTGTCATTCGATACGCCAGGAGAGCTGCGGCCAAGGCGATCATTAGCATCGCCGAACTGCACCGCATGGTCGCCGCTGGCGACATGCCACCCATCGCCGCCTGGGACGCCGCAGATCGCGCCGCTCGCACCGTTCACCGCGCCGGTGGCCCCACGTTACGCGTCGGCGGAGTGCATGCCATGCGGGCCGCATACCACTCGACCGCACTGGTAAATAGCAACCATCCGGCGAAACTGGATGTTATAGCCGGAAACGCGCTGCGGGCCCACACGCACGCGAATGGGGGAACCAAGGCCGCCCCGATCGTGGCACTCGCGCGCCATGCGATCCACTCATGGCGTGGTCTAGCCGGGCTGGACAACGGCCGCGCCATCGACTCCGGAGCAGTCCA
>NZ_DATFZD010000356.1:0-4570 GCF_035314665.1 Mycobacterium sp.
GGTTGAACTGGCCACCGGGCAACGACTCCGGAAATCTGACGTGTGAGGGCAAGCGTAGCAGGCGGTGGCATTGCTAACCACCGGTTCCGTCCGGTCGGAGCCGCTGCGCCGGCCGCATGGAGCGTTCGAGCTAAGGAAGGTGGGCGGGTGCTGCGATGTGCCGGCAGCCGCAGATTGAAACGTCAGCTTGAAACCAATCGCTCCGGCGGCCCGTCGAGCGTGATACTTTCTCGATGGGGTGGGACGGCATTCACCTGTTCCAGTTCAGCCTGCGTGCCGCGCGTTACGGGTCGCGGGAACTATCGGCCTCGTCGCCCGACGTGACGCTGGCAGCGCTGCGGCTCCGAAAGGGCGCGCGGTTCGTCTACGAGTATGACCTGAACATCCCTTGGAAGTCGTCAGGGCCGTCTTCTCCGACCCTTCCCAGGCCCCACTTCGTTGCGGTCTCGGCGCGGCACTGCGGGCGGGTTGCCGAGATCGCTGAGCGCGGCGGGTTGCAGCTTCTGACGGATGAGCAGCTACGGCGTCGCAAGAAGGCCGAGAAGGCTGCAGTGCGGGAGCTGCATCGCTTACTGCACCCGTCGTAGGCCGCTCCGAAAACAGGGCTTCCGTCGGCTCGATTCCGTCGTGCAGGCTGTTCGGCCACCGCGCTGATTCGATGCGGGTGTTGGGGCTGGCATGAGCGAAAGGCGACGGGTTCCACCGGTGACACAGGACGTGGAAGCCGCCGCGCGGGCGGCCAACGCGGAGCCGTGGGAGCCGATGCCCGGCATGGTGAAGCGACAGTGCCCCGATTGCCGCTACTTCTTCGCTGCGCCTCCAGACGCAGAGGAGCCACGCTGCCCGGATTGCGCCGGCGAGGGCAGACAGCCTGGATGTTAGCGCACCCGCGGCACCGTATCGGCCTCTGAATATATACCCGATTTGGCGCACCAGGCGTCATGGCGGGGCTCACCCCATCGCTTCGTCGAGGAACGCGCACTGCGCCGCCGAGGAGCCCGCGTCACGGCACCGCAGCATGTAGCTCACGTCCTCCGCCGACTTCCCGGCGGAGCCGAGCACCACGCCAAGCGCGACCACCGCGGTGATCAGCAGCGACTTGCGCGACGACTTGGTTGGTTGAAACTCAGCGTCAACCATGTGCGCGCCTCCATCGCGTTGCGTGGTGAGGGGCGACGTGGTGCTGGACACACCCGTCGCTCCGACCCAGCCAGCCACTGATCCACGACGACGACAAGCCCGTCCTGCGTGTGCGCCGCTGGCGGGCCGCTGCGGGGCTCATCGCGCACGATCGCGTTCGCGTCCAGCGCCGGGGCCGGCGGGTGCCCCCCTTCGCCTCGACCCATGAAAGGGTGTCACCCACTCTGAACGCGCTGAGACTGCGGCCGGTTTAGTTGCGCATGAAACGAATGCGCCAGCAAGCAGCAGGGGAGGCCACTGCTCGAGAGCGCGATCTTGAAGTCGACGGCTTTTTCCGGCGTTGAATATCGACGCACGCTGCTTTCGTTGCAGCCGCGGCGAGTTTGACCAAGCGTTCGGCGCTGGCAACTTGACTATCTTCCAGCTGCAGACCGTGGGATTTTAGAACTCGGAACAATTGCTCGATACACCATCCGCAACGCCGCTGATAATTTAACCGACTCGAACACAGCGCCGAAACTCGGCTGCGAGGCGCTTCGGGCGCTGGTTCGGTGGTTGAGATCACGCGATGGGCACTCTGCCGGTTTGGTCGACGCTGGCGGACGACCGGCGACGCACGATGCTCCGCGTGCTGTCCCAGATCGCGCTGCGCGAGGGTCGAACGGCCATTCTGGCCGAGGAGTCCAGTCATGATCGAGACAGTTCGGGTCGCACTGACCCATGCTGGTGTATCGGACAAGATCCAGCGCCGGCATCGGGAGCGGACGGCGATGGTGTATGTTCGCCAGTCCACGGTTCAGCAGGTTGAGCGGCATCAGGAATCGACTCGGCTGCAGTATGCTCTGGTGGATCGAGCGCTGTACTTCGGTTGGGATCGCTCATCGATCGTAGTGATCGATGATGACCTAGGCCGATCCGGTGCCTCGATCGAAGGCCGGCCCGGCTTTCAACGTCTGGTCGCGGAGGTAGGACTCGGCCATGTCGGCATGGTGCTGGGCGTGGAGATGTCGCGACTGGCGCGTTCGTGCCGGGATTGGCATCAATTGCTGGAGATCTGCGCGTTGTTCGATACGCTCATTGCCGACGCCGATGGCGTGTACGACGCGGGTAATTTCAATGACAGGCTTTTGCTTGGTTTGAAAGGTACCATGAGCGAAGCCGAGTTGCACCTTCTCAAGGCGCGTATGCTGGAAGGCAAGCGGGCCAAGGCACGCCGGGGCGAACTTGGGATGCGATTGCCGATAGGCTACGTGCGTCGTCTGTCGGGCGAAGTCGCGTTAGACCCTGATGAGCAGGCGCAGGCGACGGTTCGCTTGGTATTTGAACTGTTCGAACGATTCCGCACCGTCGGCAAGGTGCTGGTCTATTTGGTCAGTCACGACATCCGAATGCCGGTGCGCGTCAGTAGCGGAGAGCGCAAGGGTGAGCTGGAATGGCATCGCGCCAACCGTGTGTCGTTGCACAACCTGCTCAAAAACCCGACCTACGCCGGCGCCTATGTGTATGGCAGGCGGCGGATCGATCTGCGTCGACGTCAACCGGGTCGACCCGGCACGGGGCGGCGGTCAAGTTCAGTTGAAGAGGCGGAGGTATTCCTGCCTGATCGGCTGCCGGCCTACATTGGTTGGGAGCAATATCAGCGTAACCAGGCGCAGTTGCGATCAAACACGGCAGCTATCACGGGGCCAGCACGCGCCGGCCAGGCCCTGCTGTCGGGGTTGCTGGTCTGCGGTCGGTGCGGATTACGCATGACGGCGCAGTACAACAACAATGGTGCCAATCCGCGCTACACCTGTAATGGCATGGCTTTTTGTTACGCCGAGCCGATCTGTCAGTCGCTGAAAGCGGCGCCACTTGACGTCCTGGTGGAACGGCTGGTGCTCCAGGTGCTTGAGCCAGCAGCCATCGAAGTCAGCTTGGTGGCGGCGGCTGATCTGCAACAGGAACGCGAGGCCATTGAACGGCAATGGCAGCAACGGATCGAACGAGCCCGTTACGAAGCCGAACGCATGCGCCGACAGTTCGACGCCGTCGAGCCGGAGAACCGGCTGGTGGCTCGTACGCTCGAGCGGCAATGGGAGCAGGCCCTGGCCGAGCAGCTGCGTGTCGAGGCTGACCACGAGTGCGCCCGGCGCAATCAGCCATCACCGTTGAACCCGGCCGAGATCGCCAGGATTCGCCAGCTGGCGACAGATCTACCCGGCCTGTGGCGCGCCGCCACTCAGGAGGAGCGACAGACCCTGGTTCGCTTGCTGCTCGAACGGATCCTGGTCGAAGTCGTCGATGGCAGCGAACAGGTTCGCGTCGTCTGTCACTGGCAAGGTGGCAACCGCACCGCACATCGCTTGATCCGCCCGGTCGCTCGTTTCGACCGGCTCAGTAATTATGCGGCCCTGGTGGCACGTGCGACCGAACTCCATCGTACCGGGCAGAACTACGCTGCCATTGCAGAAAAGCTCAATCGCGAGGGCTGGCGACCGGCCAAGCGTCGCGATACGTTCAATAGTTCGATAGTGCATCATCTCCTGAGCAAGGCCGGCATCGTCACTCCGCGATCCCGTCGTCGTCGCCCGAGCATCGAGCGTGAACCCGACGAATGGACGATCGCAGAACTGGCCCGGCACATTCCGATGCCTAAGCCAACCCTCTACACCTGGGTCCAACAGGGGCGTCTACGCAGCCGCGCGGTCGCGGTTGGTGGTCGTCATTTTACCGTGGTGCATGCCGATCACGCGGCAATCGAAGCGCTCAGGACGGTACGCGCCACGCCTGCGCCGTGGCACCGCCGGCCACCACCGCTCGCCATGGCGCCGGCCGAGCCGAACTCTCACATGCCCGGAGTGACTTGAGAGTCGCCATGTCTGGTAGATATCGATAGTCCAACGAGCGCGGTACCAGTCGACAATGCACCATGCGTCCGCCGCATCGGCGATCGTGTGCGTGGTCAGCAGCCGCCAATGCAGCGGCTCGACACCGCGCGGCGCGTCAATCTCGCGGACATCGATCGCCCGCAACGTCACCGTCCTGGCCAAGCTGCGGTCCCACTCGCTGTCGGACGGACGATCTCAACCGTGCCGAAGCGCAATTCCAGCTTGGGCGTGCGCGCCTCCCGGCCTGGATCGCGCGCCGGTAACTCGATGGTGCGCTGTCCGACCTTCGCCAACTCCGCCATGGTCTCGTACAGCAGACGGCCGCCAGCCAGCCGGCGATCGCTCATCGCTCGCGTCAGCACATGAAAGTCATTCTCTGGCACCGAGGCCCATTGGGCGTAGATGTCGGACTCGCGATCACCCACCACCGTCACCATCTTGGCAGACTGCAACACGGTCTTTGCCTGCTCCGATGCGTCCAGCCAGCGCATCGATTCGCGCTCCGACAGCGGACGTTCACGGGCTTCGGTCTCGACCACGCCATCCCGTGTCCAGACCTC
>NZ_DATFZD010000357.1:0-6463 GCF_035314665.1 Mycobacterium sp.
GGACGTCGCTTCGGGCCAGACCTGCCCGCTGCTGTCGTATCAGTGCGCTATCGACGCTGTGACGGCCCGCTGTTTCCCGTCCTATGCCCTGCGGCGACACGCGAAGGCCATCGGCGCGGTGCCGCAGTTGGATTTTCTGCTGGTCAGCGCCGCCCTTGCCGAGGGCTGGTCGGTCTCGGTGCCCGACCACGAAGGCCCCAACGGGATGTGGGGCGCGCCGTACGAACCTGGCTACTGCGTCCTCGACGGAGTCCGGGCCGCACTGAGCTCGGAGCGCATCGGATTGTCAGCGTCGGCGCCCGTCGCGTTGTGGGGGTACTCCGGCGGCGGGCTCGCCACCGCCTGGGCTGCCGAAGTATGCGCCGACTACGCACCCGAACTCGACATCGTCGGCGCCGTGCTCGGATCACCCATCGGCGACCTAGAACACACCGCCCGCCGGCTCAACGGCAGCCTCCTGGCTGGTTTGCCCGCGTTGGTGATCGCCGCGCTGGCACACATCTACCCAGACTTGGACCGAGTGATCCAGGAGCACACCAACGAAGAGGGACTGGCCCTGCTGCGCCGGCTGGAGACCATGACCACGGTGGGCGCGGTCATCCGGATGGCGAGAAAGGACGTGAGCGACTACCTCGACCAGCCGCTCGACGAAATCCTGGAGTTGCAGGAGGTCCAGTACGTCCTCGACAACATCAAACTCGGCGCTACGGCGCCGACACCGCCGGTATTGATCGTGCAGGCCGTACACGACTACCTCATCGATGTCGCCGACATCGACGCGCTGGCCGACGCCTACTCGGCCGGCGGAGCCGACGTCACCTACCACCGGGACGCGTTCTGCGAGCACCTGCTGCTACACCCACTGTCCGCCCCGATGACGATGCGCTGGTTGCAGGACCGGTTCGCCGGCCGACCCCTGACCGATCACCTGATCAGAACGAAGTGGCCGACCATGTTCAGCCCGGCAACCTACCTCGGCATCGCTCGACTGGCCATGTTCGCGGCGAAGGTCATCACCGGCAGGGCGATGCACCGCCGTCCGCTGTGACTTATCACCTGGAGGAGGTTTCCGCCGCGCCCGGCGACGCGGTCACCGCAGTTGGCGGCTGAGGCGCAGCCGGATAGCCGCCAAGGTCGTCGCGCGTGGCCCCGGCCGCCAGCAGGGCGTACACCAGCGCCGCCGTGGAGGCCGGCAGCAGCAGGGTGGTGGCGATCTGCAACGGCCCGCGACCGAAGAAGACCGGCGGCGCCTGGGTGAAGTAGTACACCGGGTGGTCGTCCGTCAGCGGTGCACCGGCGAAATCCACCACGCCGTACCGCAGCGCACCAACGGGGCTCCCACTGCCGCCGCGGCCGCGGCGGCGGCCACCAGACCGATCGAGAGCGCCGCGACCATCCCCGGCCCACGGTGCTCCCCCCACTGCCACACCAGCGCCATGGCATCCTCGGAGGATTTGTCCACGCAGATCCTGAACAGCCCGGAACGCAAGCAGAAGCTCCTCGGCGAGCTGGTGCCGATTATCTACGAGGGATTACAGGCGGCCGGGTAGGCGTCCGGCTCCAGGAATTCCGCCATACGTTCGCGGTGCTACAGCTCGCGGCGGGCAAGCGCTTCAAACAGGTGTCGAAGTGGTTAGGGCACAGCACTTTTACCCTGACCGTGGGCGTGTACGGCGACTACATACCCGAGGAGGAGGGCGGCGCACTCAACATCTTGCCGGAACCACCCGCCACGGCGAAGCCCGCCGAGGCCGCGAGCAATGTGGTGCCGCTGTTCGGTTGAAGCCGCGAGCTAGGGAACCCGCAGCAGTATCGGCGTCCACGGGTGGCCGCCGACTACAGCAACACCTTGGCTGTCTGCGGTGATGCCGCGAAATGATCTGTGCCCTAGCGCCCATCGTTTCTGGCGAAGCTCGGCGAGCGGCCGGCGACGCCAACGCGCGCCGTTCCACCCAGGCGGCGGCTCCCCGCCAGCTTTTCGGATCCAATCCGGCGCCAAGAACACTTCTTCGCCGTAGGCCATCAACTCGGCCACATGGGCATCGTATTCGACGCGCTCTGGCTTCATCTTCTCATCGATCTTGAGCCAGAACCATTTGTAGAACTCTCGCACCGACGCGGTGTAGCGGCCGATGATCGGAAGCAGGTCAATCGAATCACCATGCTCCTCAAGGTATTTGTGAGCCTCTGCCGTCAAGCTGTCCCATTTCAGCAGCGGCTCAACATGTAACCGAAATTGGAACTGCGCCATCGGCATCGTCTGCGAGAACTGCCATGCCGGGTTCAAATAGGGGAGGAACTTATGCTGGGAGTAGTTACGAAGCTCTTCGAGCAGCTTTGCCTCGTCTGCTTCGAATACAGCAAGGCGCTTCTTGGTGTACTCGCCTCGCTCGAACTCTGAGAGCTGCCCTCCGATCTTCGGCCAGACGTCGCGCAGAACCGCGCGCTGACCTGAGACAAGCGACTTGACCGAGGCCAGAAGATTCGCCAGCAGCCGCGCCAGCTCCATACCGAAGGGGTCGCCCACGTCGGGATTGAACGGCTGGCTTTGACCTATCTCCGGGTATCGCGCGATGTGGGCCAGTAGCTCTTGGGCGTTGGTGCTGAAGGCGTATGACGTGAGGTTCAGATCGCGAAGCATCGCGATTATCTCGAACGGCGGCATCTCCATCAGCATCGCCTGGCGTCGCTTGTACTCGGCGATCCACGGGTTTGTCCACGAGGTGACGGTTTCCTGATCGTCGTCATTAGGGCCGTCCTGCGTTGCCTCCACGGGCTTCATGGTCCCACCGGGCTCCGACACGTTCGGCGCGTCGAGGACGCAGGTGTCCGTTTCGGTGAGGAGTTAGCTACGCGAGGACGCGAAAAGGACCTGACCGGGAGCGTTTCGAGCCCGTACCGGAGGCGACCTTGATACAAACCGAAAACGCCGCTGATCAGCGTGTATGCACTCTCAAATCCGTTCGGTGTCGGCTGAGCTCAGCCAACGGTAGAAGGCCCTGGTGCCCCTAGCCAATTTGTCGGTATCGTGAAACTTGCTTCACGAGATGCCGTCGCCAAGCTCCGACTGGACGGCACGCCAACCCCACGCTCGTGGGTGGCTCGGATGACGAAGCGGCAGGCATTAACCGGTGTCAGGCAAGAGCGCCTCCTAGGGGAGGCTTCGACAGTCTGGAGTCTCCATTGTCTGGATATGTGTGGGATCTTTCCGGCTCGGACAACCGTTGCAGCTCCTACGGACCCGGTCATCAGATCCGCTGGATTCATTTCAACCATTCCATGCGCGAGCCGTCGGTGATCATCCCCGTCACCGCATCGGTGGACAACGACGGTCTGGTGCACATCGAGGGTGACGACCTGTCCCTGGTGCGGTGGAATCACCGACCGGCGCTGGTGCGCGCTGCGTTGCAACGCTTCGGCGGGAGGGCGGACTGGAAGCCCCGCTGGTATCTCCTGGCGGTCCCCACCGAGTCCTTCATGGGAAGTGCGCGAAGCGTATTCAGCTTGGTAGCGCTGGACGAACAGCGAGATTGTCACGTCACCCGCACCACCAATCCCGATCACCTGATTCCCCGCAAGCCATCTCCGACAAATGTGCCGCCCTTGCGGATAGCCGCCCGGTACTCATCGGGGAGACGCCGGGCCAAAGGTGAGTCCGCACGATTGATCGTTGACCGTAACTTCGTGCTCCGGTGGGCACACATGGGTCTGGGGTGTCGGCTGGCTGCGCTCCTTCTCGTTTAGCACTCCACCCGTGCGAGCACCAGGGGCGGCGCTGCGCCCAGGTCCTCGGCGATGAGGACCCT
Source organism: Mycobacterium sp. (assembly GCF_035314665.1). Lineage (GTDB taxonomy): Bacteria > Actinomycetota > Actinomycetes > Mycobacteriales > Mycobacteriaceae > Mycobacterium. The sequence continues at coordinate 3,807 of NZ_DATFZD010000357.1, forward strand.
GGTGTCCAGGATCGCCTTCCACAGGAAAGGGGCCAGACGCGCCTGGATCTGCTCGTGGATGTCGGGCGATATCGGCGTGGATGCTGTCGATCCGACCGAACATGTGCGCGCACAGGAATTGGTGATGCTCGGCGAGATGCCCGTTGCCGTGTGCCGCTGCCAAGGCAAGGTCATTAGGGCCCACACGATCAGGATGAGCGTGGCCGCGGTTAGCACATATACGGGCCACGGGCCCAACAGGTCCAGCAGCGTGGCGGTGGCAGGTTTTTTGTTGATGAAGCCGTAGTTGGTTCCCGCGATGCTGTTGAACGTGAAGGTAACTGCTGCCCACACCACGGTGACCACGACCGCAATGCGGTAACTGCGCCACTCGGGCCGCAACCTGCGGCCCCAGGTGAGGTAGATGGCCGCCCAGACGACGAGCAGGTGAGTCGCCCAGAAGGCGAGGAACTGGTAGTGGGGAAAATCCGGACTCGTCAGAACCGGCGTAATCAACGCCTGGGTGCTCAGAACTAGGCCCCAGTAGTAGGTGAGCGCAAAGGCCCAGCGTCGTTGCGACCACAGGGCGTAGGCCGCGGCGACGGTCGCGAGATCGGTCAGGCGCAGCGGTACCGACTCGCCGATGGTAGGTGGGATCAGTTGGTAAATCAGAACTGAGCCGTATATCGCGGCGGTGAGCACCCCGAGGATGCGGCCGAGGCGGCGAGCCTGCGATTCGGTCTGCCTGCGCCCGATCCAGACCAGGAGCGCAGCGCCGATTACGAACACAGCGATGGCGGCCCAGTGTGACGGGCTGTACGCCGAGAACTGCCTTTGTGCAGCGAACAGCTCCATCAACTCCGCAGTTTCGTGCTTCCGGTGCGCACCAGATCCTATGCGAGCGGTGTCGACTCACCGGCGGCGGCATACGGCGATCCTACGGGATAGAAACTACGAGGTCAGCGGTCGCTAAATAGGACGAAAACCACTGGGGTGTATAGGAATTATGCCTTGGAAGTTTCGGGGCGAGCCGGGTACTTTCAAGGCTCAAGGGTCGCAGGTAATGCGCCCGGTCCCCCAAGCCTCACCACGAGGCAACGCAATCTCAGCCGCTTCTGGCGACAAGCGATGCGGCGCCGCGCTGACCCAGCCCACCCCGGCCAAGCTGTCCGGCGTGAACCGCCTCTGCTGAGCATCTTGCGTGGGTCATGCTGACAGGCGGAGAGCCATGGCCGACACCGACACGAGTCCCGCGACGCTCCTCGACGAGCTGGCCGCCCTCAACCCCGCGCAGCGGCATGAGGTGGCCAAGGAGCTGCGGAAGGTGGCCGAGACCTTCGCCGAGGTGCCTGACGGTAGGGACACCGCTCACACGCTCGGGCTGCTGGCCCACCTGCTCGACTCCGGCTGACGGGCGCTGACCGGTAAATGTTCTGTCGGCTGGGTGACCGCCTCCCAATTGCGGTACCCCGAATGGGGCACTGAGGCGCGCGCACCTGGGTCAAAAGACCCTATCGGGGGGATGAGGGGAGGCGAAATCTGTATGGCTCAGAGCCCCAAGCCGGGCGGCTTGGTCAAGGAGGAGTGACGACCGCCAAGAAGCCCTTGATGATTAGGCAATCGCTGTTTTTCGACTACTTGCCGAAAAAGGCTTCCAACAAAGCGGCCCAGCCCCCGAAGAAAAAGGAGCTCCGAAACTGAGCACTCCGACATCAGGAATAGATCTGATCGCGGGTCGTTGCGACGAAGAATTCCGCGAGGTAGCGGACGTCTTCAGGAAGCAGATCGCCGGTACCGACGGCGGCGCCGCCGTGGCCGTCTACCACCGCGGCCGGCTTGTCGTCGATCTGTGGGGTGGGGTTCGCGGCCTGGATAGGGTTCCCTGGACACGCGACACGCTTGCCATGTGCTGGAGCACGACCAAGGGCGTCGTGGCCACCTGCGCCCATGTGCTCGCCGACCGCGGGGAGCTCGACTACGACGAACGGGTCGCCACGTACTGGCCGGAGTTCGCCCAGAACGGTAAGGGTGACGTCACCGTTCGGCAGGTGTTGAGCCACTCCGCGGGCCTACACCGCCTCGGCACCATCATCGACCACGGATCGAGGATGCTCGATTGGGAGCACATGACCGATGCGCTGGCCCGGGCCAAGCCGGCATATACGCCGGGAACCTCGGTGGGCTACCACGCGCTGACGTTCGGTTGGCTTGTCGGCGAGCTGGTGCGGCGGATCTCCGGCACACCGATCGAGGAGTTCCTGCAGAAGGAAATCGCCGAACCGCTCGGGCTCGACGGCCTGCATATCGGCTGCCCGCCCGAGCAGCGGCACCGGATAGCGCCACTGGCACCGATGTCGCCCGCTTTGACGCGTTGGTCTAGCCCCCTCGGCAGCTTCGCGTTGAACCAGGTGTCGCGGGGTCTGCGTGTCCTGAGGTCGCCGATCAACCCGCATCGGATGATCAACGCAGCCCTCTCCCGCGGTATGGAGGACGTCATCGTGGACCCTCGACTCCAAGATGCCGCCGTGCCCGCGATGAATGGGTATTTCGATGCCGTGTCGCTCGGCGCCATGTACGCGATGCTCGCCGGCGGCGGCCAGCTGGGCGGTGTGCGCATCCTTTCCGAGGAGACGGTCCGCAAGGCCTCCGAGATCCAGAACGACCAACGAGACCGGGTC
>NZ_DATFZD010000358.1:0-3319 GCF_035314665.1 Mycobacterium sp.
ATCTCCTCGGCAATCTATGAGCAAGAAATCCGCTAAGACCCTCAAGCAGAAGCGCGCAGACAAGCGCACCAAAGCTGAGCCTGCACCGTCGAGCGTCAACTTGCTGAATGCCAAGCAGCGCTGAGGCGCAACAGCTTTCGCGGGGGCTCTGAATCGGTGCCCGCGTAGCCGTCCCGGGCGAGCCCACGGCTCGGCGATTCCGTCTCTTGCCCGCCGAGTGCGAGTAGTGTCAACGGCATCGGCGGTATGTCGCACGCGACCACTCGGAGATTGTGTCGTCGCCGATTCAATGATTGGCCGGTTCGCGGCTGGAACAGGAGCGTCGCATGACGCTGCAACGAGGGCGAAGCGCCGCCGGGTGGGCCCGCACAACCCCTCAAAACACGCCACGGCTGCGCCTCAAGCCCAAGGCGCCCCCTACCGGTTGTGTCGATGGTGCATGGTGGCCGCACAGTGACGACCTTTCTACAGAGCTTCCAGATCTGCTGGCGGTGCTGTCGGTGCGACTCGGCGCCATCGATCGCGTGACATACAACCTCTACGAGTGGGCGAAGGCACCGGCAAGACTCCCGACCGACGAACGAGCGGTTCGACTCAACGGATACCGCCTGCAGCCGGCCAACACTCTCGAAGTGCTCGGAGCCAACCGCAACAAGATCGTCCTGCTGGTAGTCCCCGCTCACAGCGACCCGGACCGCGCGCACGACATCATGATGGCTGCGGCCGCGCCGGACGACGCCTCAACGGTTGACGGCCTCCTCATGACCGGCGCGCAGGACACAACAACCCGCACCCGCACACCAGCCACCGAATAGCCTGGGAGTCTGCTGATAAGCGCGACGGGTTCAGGCCGCCGCCTTCGTTGTCGGTGGTAACGCGCCGTCGGGTGTCTCCCGCCAGTCGGGCGGCACGGCTGCGACCGCCCACAAACAGTCGGCGACCTGCGGAAACGCGTCACTGTCGGTGCTGGGGTCAAGTGGTCGCACATGACACCGGTGTCGCCCCTGTGAGACATTCGCATTCCGTGCTGTTCGCCTGGCCATACGGTGTCCGCCGGATTACCCCGCTGTCTGGTGTGGGCGGTTGTTAGGCTGCTGCGGATTGAACCGCGGGCTTCGACGGTGGCCATCGCACCGCGATCTTCGTGCCGCAACATTGAGGGGTTGGTGTGAGCAGGTTTACCGAGACGATGTTCTACAACGCCCACACGAGTTTCAACGGGATGGTGACCGGTGAGCCCCGTGCACCGGTGCGGCACACCTGGATGGAGGTCCATGAGCGGGCTCGCCGGGTCGCCGGGGGCCTGGCGGCGGCCGGCGTGGGGCATGGCGATCGGGTTGGGGTGTTGGCTGGCGCGCCGGTGGAGATCGCTCCGACCGCGCAGGGTTTGTGGATGCGCGGTGCGAGCCTGACGATGCTGCATCAGCCGACTCCGCGAACAGATCTGGGGGTGTGGGCGCGGGAAACCTTCGCGGTGATCGAGATGATCGGGGCGAAGGTTGTGATCGTGTCGGATCCGTTTATGGCCGCCGCGCCGGTGCTGGCCGAGCGAGGCATCGCAGTGGTCACCGTTGCCGAGTTGTTGGACGCCGGCCCGATCGCTGCGGTGCAGACCGAAGAGGACGATCTGGCGTTGTTACAGTTGACGTCCGGGTCGACCGGCTCTCCGAAGGCGGTGTCGATCACCCATCGCAATGTGGTCGCCAATGCCGAGGCGATGTTCGTGGGTGCCCGCGTCGACATCGATACCGATGTGATCGTCAGCTGGCTGCCGCTGTTCCACGACATGGGCATGACTGGTTTTTTGACGGTGCCGATGTACTTTGGCGCCGAGCTGGTCAAGTTCACGCCGATGGATTTTTTGCAAGATATCTTGTTGTGGGCCAAGCTGATCGACAAATACAAGGGAACGATGACCGCGGCGCCGAACTTCGCCTATGTGCTGTTGGCGAAGCGACTGCGCAGGCATGCCCAGCCCGGTCAATTCGATCTGTCCACGCTGCGCTGGGCGCTCTCGGGTGCCGAGCAGGTCGAGCCGGCTGACGTCGAAGATCTGTGCGAGGCCGGCGCGCCGTTCGGGCTGCGGCCCGAGGCGATCCTGCCGGCCTATGGCATGGCCGAGACGACGGTGGCGGTGTCGTTTTCCGAGTGCGGCGGCGGGCTGGTGGTCGATGAGGTGGATGCCGACATGCTGGCGGTGCTGCGCCGGGCGGTGCCGGCCACGATGGGCCATACCCGCCGGCTGGCGGCGTTGGGTCCGCTGCTGGACGGGCTGGAGGCCAGGATCGTTGATGAGGACGGCACCCTGCTGCCGGCGCGCGGCGTCGGGATCATTGAGCTGCGCGGTGAGCCGGTGACGCGCGGCTACATCACGGTGGGCGGATTTGTCGGCGCCCAGGATGAGCAGGGCTGGTATGACACCGGTGATCTGGGCTATCTGACCGAGGACGGACATGTCGTGGTCTGCGGCCGGGTCAAGGATGTGATCATCATGGGCGGGCGCAGTATCTACCCGACCGACGTCGAGCGTGCCGCATGCCGCGTCGAAGGGGTTCGGCCGGGGTGTGCTGTCGCGGTGCGCCTGGATGCGGATCATACTCGGGAATCTTTCGCGGTTGCGTTGGAGTCGAACATGTTCGAGGATCCGGGCGAGGTGCGCCGCATTAAACACGCGGTGGCCCATGAGGTCGTCACCGAGGTCGATGTGCGGCCCCGCAATGTTGTGGTGCTGGGCCCGGGCAGCATTCCGAAGACCCCGTCAGGGAAGCTTCGGCGCGCGTACGCGCTGGCGCTGCTCAGCTGAGCTGGGTTGTCCCGTGGACCGGCACAGTGTTGTTTGCGTTTGGCATTGCGCCCCAACGAAATCCGCCACCGCACCTCGTCCCGGGGTTAGTGCGGTACCCGGGCCGCGCCGAGGCGCTGGCGTCGCAGCTCGGTCAGGCGCTGAAGGCATTCCGGCGCAGGCCGAGAATTCTCGGCGCATGCTCAAACGACTCGAGGACATCGAAATTCAATGAGCTCAAGACGACGCTGGAAATGCTCGACTGGACATCATCCCGGCGGATTCCTCATTCGCAAGTCGCGCATCGCAAGAGCGAACATGCCCACCGCATGGACAAGGCCGTGACGCTGTAGCGACCCGGCCTCTAACTCCCCTGAGTCATCTACAGCACCCGGGGAACTGTCCTCCACACTACGGCATGTCATGGCCAGATGGACAATCAGTCACTCGGGTCGCCCGGCGGAGGAGCTGCCGCAGCACGGCCACGTGCCGAGAATCAGCGCAGCAGGGCGCGCGACATGACCACGCGCTGAATCT
>NZ_DATFZD010000359.1:0-24165 GCF_035314665.1 Mycobacterium sp.
CGCGAAGGGCCGCGGACGCAAGCCGAGCCTGCCGGTGGGCACAGTGGAAGAGGTGCTGCGCCTGACCCACAGTGAGCGGCCGCTGGATGGGTCCACGCAGTGGAGTACCCGCACGCTGGCCGCGCGAGTGGGAATCGGTAACGATCAACTGAGGTCTCGTGCGCGACAGATCGCCAGACGCACGAAACATCAGCTAGATGTCCGGGACCGCCTCAGATGAGCGACACATCGAAGATGACGACAGTGCAGAGATCGTAACGGTCCGAGGAGAAAGCGATGACGAAGCAGCGCAGGGCGGCCCGGCGGTGGTCAGCACGCAGCGCCGCGGTGGCCGCACATGGCGGGCGTTGCCTCGCGCTGACTACCTATGCCTCCGCCTCAAACGCTTGCAGGCGTGGCCCGCGACAACGAATACGGCCGATTCGAATATGGAGGGTTACCAGCAACCCACGCCATGTTTCCTAACTGTCTGTGCAACAACAGCTTTCGGGATGCCACCTATGACGACGTGTACGGTGCGATTTCTAATACGGTTCACATCAACGGATTGCGATGCCGCCGCGCAGACTCGGTGTGTTGTCCCGCCCATATCATGCATAACTGTTATTATGCATGAACTATCGTGGCATCCGAACGTAATTTAACGTGAAAAAAACCGGCCCAAAGTAATTGCAACACAGGATGGTTCGCCTACCGCTGGATACCGACTCGATCCCCGTAGCTGAAGTCCGCTGGTGCAAGGTGATAACGAAGTCGGCGTTTAAAACAGTTCGGCGAAATATGTGCTTGACGCCTCAGAGTGCGGGCGGGTTACTGTCGATGAGCCCATATAGCGGATTTCGGGCCGCGGCGGCACGGTTCTCGGCGCCAGCGCCGTCGACGTAGCGCTGTGATGTCACCATCGACTCGTGTCCGAGCAGCTTCATAAGCGCGTAGACGCTGACTTCTGAATTGGCGAGTTCCGTGGCGTAGGTGTGGCGCAGCCCGTGCACTAGGGCGCCACGCGCTCGTTGATTGTTCAGGCCAGCCCTCTTGAAGGCCCGGAGCACGCGGTACTGCAGCACGCCCCGGGTGATTCGCTCACCGTCGCTGCCGACGAACAGGGCGGCGGTCGCGGGCCACACCGCGAGACCAGGGCTGGCGGAGTGGCGTTTTGTGGTACCGGGGAAGCGAGCCGCCCGGGAGTCCAGATAGCGTTCGAGAACCTTAATTAAGCCCTCTTCCACCGGGATCCGGCGATCCTTATTGCCCTTGCCGCGTACGTGGATGACGCCGCCGCCTTCCGTGGTTCGGATGTCGCCGACGTTAGCGTGAATGAGCTCGTCGGCCCGCAATCCCGCCAGTACTGCGGTCAACACCAGGGCCCGGTCGCGCTCGGGCCAGTCGCTGCGCCGGCGTGCGCCGGTGTCGGAGTCGATCGCCGCCAGCAGACCCGAGACCGTCTCGGCGCCGAGTCCCTTCGGCAACGACTTGGGAACCTTGGGGCGACCAATCAGCGGCATGGGGTTGGACTCGAGCAGTTCGCTGGTGTAAAGGAAGGCGCACAACGTATTCCATGTCGACCAACATCGCCGGATCGAGGTGGGCTCGTGAGTGTCCGCGTAGGTGGCGAAGGCCGCCCGCATCGCCTCCTTCGTGATGGTGGCAGGTGTCAGCTCGGCGATCTGTGCGCGGTCGCCGGCCAACAGCTCGGCGATCGCGGCGAAGTCCTGTCGGTAGGCCTTGGCCGTGTGCGGTGATGGCTTGCGTACGCCGCGATCGGCCAGAAACACCGAGAACCACTGCGGATAACCCGATTCCGAGGCCTTGGGAGCAGGGGACCTGCGAGACGTCCTCGTCATAGGCCCAATGGTCCCATCAATTTGTGGATATCCGCAGTTATCCATGAGACACGCACTACGTGCCGACAAGGTGTGTCTTGGATCTCCGTGAGGGCGAACATGTCGAGTGTGCCTGCTGTGGCAGACGAGTAGCGGACTACTCGTGTGGTCGGTGTTCAACCGGGCGACACTCGCAGCACAACCTAACAACACGAAGTAACTGCACCTACGAACTTAAGGAGCAGAGATGATCGACGACATCGAGAAGATGATGATGCGACTGCCCTCAGTCAAAGGGAAGAACGCTGCGGTAGCGTGCATCGTTGGCTTCATCTTTGGCGGAATCGGCTTGGCTGTCTACTTCAGGAACGTGGTAGACCTAGTCTTTCCGGTGGCTGTGGCCTTTGCCGCAAGTCTGGTGATCGGCGCCCTCAATGCGGGGGGTTGGCTTGCCGGTGCGTTGTTTGCAGCCTTATACGGCTACTTCAGGGTCCAGCTTTCGGAGCAGCAGGCAGGCCAGCTGGAGCCACGATGATCGGCGTCGAGTTCGGCTGACCTCGGCTACTTTGCCACCTTCGTGGTCGCCTGGACGCGGTCGACTTACTGTCGGCCATGCGGCCGGTTTTCGCGCCAGATCGAACAGTTCGTTACGTCGCTACTGGCGGGAATTGCCCGTAGACGCCGCGGTCGTCGCCGGCGAGCACCCATGCGTGCTGCTGGTCAGCGCGGGCGGCGACGGCTGCCAGCGCCGCCGCGCGGGCGGCTCGCATCGCATCGCGCGTTGTCAGCCGGCGATCCAACCATCCCGCGAACCACAGCAGCCATAGCAGCGCGACGGCGGCCACGACAGCCAGAATCAGCCACGCATAGCGGATGACACCGCCGACGATGGCTACGCTGCCCGACGCGACCGCGACGAGCGCCAGGACGCGGATCAGAGAAACCATCATTTACCTCCCCTATCTCGCTGAGGGTGTCACGACGTTGTCAACTCGTATGAAACTTGTCGCGCGGACGTCCTCGGACTGGAAAATACTCGCATGGACTGACACGCACAGATCTGATTGCGACGCATGCGATTTCGAATTCTCAGACCAGACTCTTGCAGACGCCGACGGATGCAAGCGGACGGGTCGATTCCGCCTCCGGAGCAGAAGGCCGCAGGTTCGAATCCTGCCGGGGGGACTGCCGGGGGGGCACAGATATTTATGCAGCTCAGAGGCCATTTTGGACTACGACGGCGGGGCTTGCCTATCCGTTGCCAATGTAGTTCTCGCCGGTCAGACCTTGCGGAGACCTTGCGGAGACCCCCTGGGACGCCGTCGACGGCGACGTATGGCCCGTGCCGATCACCCCCCAGGGCTTGCCAGCGCCTTACTGTTACTGGCATTGAAGCAGAGTTAGCAGCCGTACCATGCGCGACGGCTGGACTGTTCTAAGTGGGGGCAGATGACCGAACCTGGAGACACGAGTCAACCTTCGAATCGCCAATGGCGACCCGATGCCCATTGGGTCGACAGTGAGGGCCGGCATGTATTCGCTGAGTTCAAACGGTCTGTCGGACGTGATTATTGGGACCAGCTTCGGTACTACGTGGACGCCATCAGTAGGGAAATGTTTTCCATTCTCACCTGGGAGCAGATTGAGGAGCTGCGGGACAACATAGCCGCGACGGTGGTGCATGTGGAGTCGGCGGAGATGCTGGTGGCCGCTGTCGAGTCGACGTCCCCGAAGCTTGCCGCAGATTTGAGGCAGCGGAGTCCGCAAGAAATAGTCGCGATCGGCAATCTCCTCTTCGCGTTCATCACGATGATGTTCCAGATCTACGCGGTCCTGCATCCTGTGACGCCAACCCAGGTCACGCAGATCATCAACATCGTGAACAACGTCCAGGAAACGACCAATGTTCTGCCGCCCCCGGCAGCGGGTGGTGAGCAAGGTTCGCCAACCCAGCCGTAAACTTCCGCCGCGCGGCTCAGCACGGCGTTGTGATGCCGCCTACGGCCTACGGGTCGGAGATGGTGACCGGTTCACCGACGGCGATGATCGTCGTCGGTCGCGGCGACCCGCTTCAGCCAGCCGCCGGTGTAGGAACCGCTCCATGTCGAGATCCGGCGACTCAGCTTCGCAGTGATGCCGGGCGGTATGCTCGACGGCATGTCCGGCCAGCGCAAACTCGTCGACATGATCAGCACCAAAGGCAAGTCCAAGGAGCAGGTCAAAGCTGACGCGCGCCAAGCACTTCAGAGATTTAAGCAGGAAGGGCAGCGCCCGGCGGGACCCGCCGCCGTCTGCTAGACCCCGCCGCCACCGCGCCGCCGCTTGCCGATGCTGCCGGTGTGTGGTGTCGTGACACCCGGCGGCGTAGGCATCTCCACCAGGGCGTCGTAGTCGCGACCCTGAAGGTCCGCGACGCGGCTGTCGGGACGATGACGAGGCAACTTGTTGTAGCCGATCGCGGGATCGTTAGCCCCGGTTTCTCGGATGAGCTTCATTTCCATCGCCCGAACTTCGGCGTCGGTGGCCGTTTCGGATTCCCACAGGATTTCCTTTCGCAGCGTTAGCTCTAACCGATCCGGGTCGAGTTCGAGGTCGGCGACGATTCGCTCGTAGGCGCTCGGGCTACCCATGTATAGCGCCGTGCCTGTCAGGTCCATGCCGACGTAGATTTTCCCGTTGGGGTAGGTGATCTTGTACACCTGCTTGCGGCGCGGCATGTCAAGCCATGTTATCGGTGACTCCATGTGGTCACCTCAAAATATGGGCCTACGGCTGGAGCCGAATGGTTAATGTGATGGCTTGTGGCGATTCCCGACTTCCAGACACTGATGCGCCCAGTCCTGGTCGCCATCCAGGGGGATGAACCGAAGTCGCACGCACAGATTCGGGACATAGTAGTGGCCGATCCGCAGGAGAAATTCGACATCATCGAGACGACGCTTAGCGACGGGTGGGCGGTTGGTGCGGCGCTGCGGCCCGTCATCGCCCTGCAAGAAAGCGCGAAACGCTTCCCGCAGATCAAAACCGGCGAGGATTTCACTGGTTACGAGTAACCGGGCAACGGACTTCCGCCCCGTCATCCGACAGTCGGACCAGTCGCCGTACACGCCGACCAGTTCATCGCAACCCCCTGGCCGGGATGGGCACCACCGGAGGCCGGTTCGCCCGCCAGCGGCGCAGCCAGCGGGCGATGACCAACGGCACGCCTACACGAGGACTTTCGCCACGTTCGCTAGCAGGGGTTACGGGCCTAACGTCGGTTGGCGTGAAGCGAAACATGTTGGCCGTGGCCCTCGCACTGTTGGCGCTACTGGTGGCGCTGCTGGTGGGGCTGCTGGTGGCACCCCACGCACATACCGACAGCGACGATGACTTCTATTCCGCCGCGCAGTCTTCCGTAGTCACGGTCAACCAGCCTCAATTGACTGGGGTGTCGATGAGATCCGCTGCCAGTTTCGCCAACAGAACCTTGGCCCTGCGTTCGACGAGCAGCGGGACAAAATCGCGAACCTTGCTTTGATCAAATCTCGAGTGGGCCTCGTTGACCAACGTGGCCACAATTTCTTGCGGCAGTGTCGGATTACTTCGGGCGAGCCGCTCAACAACTTGTCCGATAGGCGCCTGCTCGCTCACCTCTCCCACCCGCTCAGGGTCGCATCGCTTATGCGAGTGGTCAACCCCTGGGCCTGGGAGGACTGACCGGCGTGAAATCCGCTATCCCTCAGAGCCGCCGGAACCCCTTGGCGGGGGGAAGAGAACCACCCGGCCAGGCCCGTTCGGGCCGTCCTGGGCACGCTGGGCGGTCGTTTGGCGCTATCCCAGCCGGTCGTACCAGGGCACCCGCGCGCCTTCGGCCTGCTCCGGCGCTGGGACACCGCCGAGATACGGATCCCCCTGCTGCGCCCACGGCACCTCCGGCCCGTCGGCTGGGCCGTACCCGGCCTCCTCGTCGGTGACCTCGCCGGGATTCGGCTCGTCGTGGCTGGTTGTGAACATCGGAGCATGCGTGTCTCGCACGCTGCGCCGAGGCCGCCGCGGCTCCGGTGGGGCCGGTGGCTATCTGTTCCGATTCCGCGACGGCCACATCTTCAAGTGCGTGTGACGCTCGCACTGTAAGTACACCACCGTGAAAAGCACGGGAGTGATGTTCAATCACGTTGCACCACCCCGGCTTTAAGGGACTCCTGCAGCCCCTCGGCCTTCTCGGGATGGGCCGTTGTCTCACAGCGTGTTTCGCTCGCGTGCGCTAAGACGACGGCCCGGCAGTAAGCGAAGGTGATGTCCTCAGTGGATGTCATTGGTACTTACCACCTTTCGTTTGGACACGGACGATTCCTCCCGTGTCACAAACCGGCGCAGCTTCGCGAGCAAGTAAGGGATCTGCCACCTGGGTTCTGTTCCAGACGATGGCATCGACAACTGGGGTGCGATGTCGAGCTTCTCGGTGATCCCCTCGGTGAAACCCGATAAGGAGTTGAACGCGCCCTCGACTTCGACCCGGTCGATCTGGCCAACGTAGAACCACACCGTCAAGTAGGACTGGCGGAAGATGCGAGATCTCGGCATCTGCCCCGCCGGAATGAACGGCGCGAATTCCGCCGCGTTCATCTCCCGAAGAAGTCGGTTGACTTCTCCTGGTCCCGCGCGAATGAGTTGGCGCGCTGGAGCATTCGCGCTTGCCGTTACCTGCGGATCTCCTTGAGGTCACGCGGCATGCGTCGAGGAGGCCGAACAGGTCATCCATCTGGCACCTCGCGGTCGAGGTGTTTGTGTGGTGCCATGACCAGACACTCCGCATGGACGCAGCGACCGCACGGGCATAGACAGAGATCCAGAACGGTTCGATCAGGGCGAAGTCAACGACCCGCCCGTCGCGGTCCCGGCCTGCTTATTGCGGCGATTAGCCGGACCCGTTGCTATAGGCCCACCAGTCGAACTCCCCTGGTGCAGGACGGGTTGGACACAAATGTTGATACGCTGCATTGAGGAGGCTGATGGCCTGGTCGTTGGTCAGCGTCGCATAGTTCTTCTGCACTGCTGCACCCGCTGCTTGAAGCGTAGGGTAGCCGCGCTCCCAGATATCATCACAAGCGTCCTCACCGGCTACCAGCATCGCCGGTCCCGGCCCGTTGATGCCTGCTGCTTGCAGTGCGGCAAAGAAGTCCGTCGTATTGGCGTTCGCAACGGGCTTGGCACCCAAAGCCATAAGCGCCAGGACGGCCATGCCAACTATCGAAACCCTTCGCGCGCCACCGTTAGCCCGCCTTGACACGACCGCACTACTGAGAGCTCCGCGGGATAGGGTTGACATGACATTTGCCACCTTTCTGAGCGCGCGCGATGCATCGTTGCGGCAACGATGTTTTGACCGCCTTGCTCCGCCTGTATGATGCCTGCGTAACCTTGCGTTGGGCTGCAGCTTGGTTGTGTATTCCCTGTAGCTTGCTTTAGTTCACCATTTGGGACATCTCACTGACCAATGGGCCTCATTCCGAATGAACACCGCTGCGTCTACCTTTATGACGGCCTCGACGCGAGAGGTCCTGTCGAGCTTGATTTTCAGCGGTGATTGGTCGCGCCGCCGGTTTCTGCGTGACATTTACCATGGCCTCCCGTTGCGCGGCTGCTGGTCGTGCTGATCAATGCCCACACCTTCGGCCACCAAACCGGCCTTCTCGCCGAAGCTGGTTGATCTGGTCGGCTGATAGATACTGCAGCATGTTGCGGGACACTTGCGACACACCGTTAATGCTGCCGTACGTCGCTGCGCCGGTCGGTGCTGTCACTGCCGGGGCCGGTGGCACGTCGCCGCGCCAGGTAATCGCTTGGGCCGCAACAGCGTTGGCTTCCTCCTTAGTGGTTGCCTGCCTGAGCAGGTCGGCTGGAACGCCGGTGGAGCGTTCAACTCTTAGCCGCATGCACTCGTTACTCAGCCGGTCGCGCTCAGCTTGCAAGTCGTCGTTCTCGCTTGGCATTTCGGCCTCCTCGCTGTGTCGTGGTCGGTGTCGAGTCCTGTGGCGTGCCATCGTAATTCAGCTACCCGGCGCGGGAGTGCGCTCGATGGCACAACAGTTGGTGTCGAGCGGCCCCGTCAGAGAGCAATTCTGAGAGATACGGGGCAGCCCGACGCTGTTGTGCCAGAAACAGCAGATCGGCCCCTTTTGCCAGCGATGTCAACGTCGTGCCCTTGTCCGCCCAGACCTGGGTCACACGATCCACAATTTCAGGGAGGGCGCCGATCGGATTCCTAACGTGGCTAATGAAATCCGTGGACGCGTTTAGCGGCTCGCGAGAGTCTGGTCCGTAGGCGACCGCAGCAAGCCCCGCCGACTCGACGAACCCAAGCAGGTTAGGCGGCACCGCTACGCGCACCTCGTGACCTCGGCGCAGCAGCTCCCGACCGACAGCGGCGCAGGGCTCGACATCGCCGCGACTTCCATAGCCGGCCAGCACAAATTTCATCGGCGGAACCTAACCCGGGGACTCAGCGGCGACAACCCTGGGGGTTGTCCGCGATCCGGCCCGCACCGAACTCACAGCAACGCAACAGTAATAACACGGCGTCCGTGGAGGCTTCCTTTAGTTAAATAGCAGGTCATGAGAACCATGGCATCGGCACCCGGAGCCGCAACAGAGACCAGTCCCGAGGCGCGGGTACTCGTCGTCGACGACGAAGACAGCATCGTCGAACTTCTTTCGGTCAGCCTCAAGTTCCAGGGCTTCGAGGTGCACACCGCTAAGAACGGACCCGCGGCGCTGGATTTGGCCCGCGACGTCAAGCCGGATGCGGTGATCCTGGACGTGATGATGCCCGGTATGGATGGCTTCGGGGTGCTGCGCCGGCTACGCGCCGACGGCATCGACGCGCCTGCGCTGTTCCTTACCGCCCGCGACTCGCTGCAGGACAAGATCGCCGGGCTGACGCTCGGTGGTGACGACTACGTCACCAAACCGTTCAGCCTGGAAGAGGTGGTCGCTCGGTTGCGAGTTATCTTGCGGCGCACCGGAAAAGGTGTCACCGAGCGCCGCAACGCCCGGCTGACGTTCGCCGACATCGAGCTCGACGAGGACACCCACGAGGTGTGGAAGGGCGGCGAGGCAGTGTCGCTGTCGCCCACCGAGTTCACCCTGCTGCGCTACTTCGTGATCAACGCCGGCACCGTGTTGAGCAAACCGAAAATCCTCGCCCACGTCTGGGACTACGACTTCGGCGGTGACGTCAACGTCGTCGAATCCTATGTGTCGTATCTGCGCCGCAAGATCGACACCGGCGAGAGGCGACTGCTGCACACGTTGCGTGGGGTGGGCTATGTGCTGAGGGAGCCGCGATAACGAGATGCCGAGACAACTTCGGGTCGCCCTGCCGCTCCGCGTGGGCCTCATTGCCGCCCTCCTGCTGCTAGCGGCGTGCGGGCTGACAGCTTCCGGCATCGCGGTCACCAAGATCCTGCGTCACACCCTGATCGAAAAGGTCGACCAGACGCTCGTGGAGGCGTCGCGCGGCTGGGCGCTGTTCCCGCGCGGGGAGCTACAGGTACCTCACGGGGCAAACCTCGACCGCCCGCCGTCGAACTTCTATGTGCGCAGCATCGAGTTGGAAGGGCGCCGAACGGTCATCAACGACAGAAACGCCGAACCCGCCCTGCCGGCCAACAGCGACGTCGGACCCGTGCCTAGGACTGTCGGATCGGTGGGTAACTCCAAAGTGCCGTGGCGGGCGGTGTCGGTGCACCGACCGACGGGTCGATTGGTCACTGTCGCTTATGACCTTTCTGGTATCGAAGAGACGGTCCATGCACTGATCTGGTTGCAACTCGGCATCGGCGCGGCGGTGTTGCTGGTCGTCGGTGTGGCCGGGTATTGGGTGGTAAACCGTAGCCTGCGACCGTTGATGGAGGTCGAACAGACCGCTGCGGCGATCGCCGCCGGCCAGCTGGATCGCCGTGTTCCCCAACGTGATCCGCGAACTGAGATCGGTCGGCTTTTCCGGTCGCTCAACGGGATGCTCGCTCAAATCCAGGGCGCGGTGGAGAAGGCGCATACCTCGGAAGACCGGATGCGCCGATTCATTACCGACGCCAGCCATGAACTGCGGACTCCGCTGACCACGATGCGCGGCTTCGCCGAGTTGTATCGACAGGGCGCCGCCCGCGACATGGAAATGGTGATGTCACGAATCGAAAGCGAATCGCGCCGGATGGGCCAGCTGGTCGACGATCTGCTGCTGTTGGCCCGGCTGGACTCGCAGCGTCCCATCGAGCACAACCGGGTCGACCTGCTGGCGCTGGCCACAGACGCCGTGCATGATGCGCAGGCGGTCGCGCCGAAGCGCAACATCACCATGGAGGTGTTCGACGGTCCCGGCACCCCGGAGGTGCTCGGCGACGAGCCCCGGCTGCGTCAGGTGCTCGGCAATCTGGTGAACAACGCCCTGCAACACACACCGGAGACCGCTGACATCACCGTGCGGGTCGGCACCGACGCCGACGACGCGATCTTGGAGGTCGTCGATACGGGGCCCGGGATGAGTCAGCAGGACGCGCTTCGCATCTTCGAACGGTTCTATCGCACCGACTCATCGCGCACGCATTCCAGCGGCGGTAGCGGTTTGGGGCTGTCGATCGTGGACTCGCTGGTCCACGCCCACGGCGGCACCGTGACCGTGACCACGGCGCTCGGGCAGGGCTGCCGCTTCTACGTCAGCCTGCCGCGTATCGCCGACGTGCCCGCACACGCAGGTTCAGCCAGGTACTAACTCGGCGAGCACCACCCTTGATTTTGCCTGCGCCTCATCGAGGGATGCCGCAGACGGGTTGCGATCGACAGTGCTGAAGCCGAAATCGCCCTAGGCTGCGAGTCGGGAAGACGTGGACGTGAAGGTGGGGAACCTCGAGCCCGGCGATGATTGCGCCCGGCGCGGTGAGCGTCGGACGCATGGCAGCGGCCCTGCCGACTAGCTGGGCGACCGAGCGTTGATCTGCTCTGGGCCCAATAACTTCTCCCACATCGAACATTTCGACCACGTCAAAGTTGTCAGCGCGGTGAACCACGCGGCCATCTTTCCCGCTTGCCGCGCGGTCGTCCACCACGGCGGCGCGGGCACCACGGCGGCAGGCATATCACGGCCTGCGCTGCATCTCGTTCACCCACCACGGGATCGTCTCACCCGTCAGTACGCCAGGCACATAAATCGGCTCGCCACGAGGCAATCTCAAAGTGATTGCCCCGCGCCGTTTAGAGCCGGGACGGGGCAATCAACTATTCCGACGTGGACTACGGAGAATCGGTTTCCCGGCGGCGCCTAGGCCCCCCGCACGTTCGACGCCCAGATCAGAAGTTCTTGCTGTCCGTCGTTGTAGACGACGCCCATCGGCGGCGCGCCTGTCACGTCGAAGTACAGGGTGCCCCTCGATTCGCTGCCTTGGGGGATAGGCGCCGGGTTAAGGCCATTCGGGGCCCCAACCTTGTCGATCAGCTTGTAGGTGTGACCGTTGGGCGCGAGGGCGCTGAAGTCTCTGACCATGGGGGTAACGGTTCCGCCGTCCGACGTGGCGGTGATGTCTGCCTGGTAAAGCGTTCCTTTAGGGGTGTAGCCGGGAATCGCTATGGTGCTGGGCTGCAGGTTGCTCACCGTGTAGGCGGTAACCATTGGCCCGTCGACCAGCGATTCGCTGGTACCGAATTCCTGCATGTTTGGCGGTGCGGCGGAGGCAGCTGCTGGGGCGAAAACGCCTACCGCAGCTATTCCCGCGGCACCGATGGCGGTCTGGACAATCTTCGTCGTGAACTTCACGATGGGCTCCTTTATCTTCCTTTGCCGTTCGAGCGGTACCCAAACGTTGGGGCCAAACGGCACTTAATTGGCATAGCCAAGCGACGGCACTTCAAACGTGAACATCGCGTTCTAACTGCGCAAATGGCGGACGCTGGCCGACCTGGCCCGTCGCTGACATGAATCGGCCCGCCACGAGGAGAGAGCGTGGCGGGCCGACAACTAGTGTCCTCCGCCAGAAATTCGTTATATAATTGTAATGAGAGCTTGCCGGCGCGGTTCATCGGCGAAACAGATTGCCCCGTGGGATGATTCGTTTGTGGCGGAGCGTGGCAGGCCGACGGCGGAGTTGGTGTTGACCGATGAGGAGCGCAGCACGCTAACCCGGTGGACGCGGCGGCGCAAATCCGCGCAGGCGTTGGCGCTGCGCTCGCGGATCGTGCTGGGGTGCGCCGAGGGGCTGTCGAACAAGGCGGTGGCAGCGCGCGAGCGGGTGTCGCAGCCGACGGTGGGCAAGTGGCGGCGCCGGTTCGTCGAGGCGCGGTGCGACGGGCTGGTCGACGAGCCGCGGCCGGGCCGGCCCGCGTCGGTGACCGTCGAGCAGGTCGAAGACGTGGTGGTGGCCACGCTGGAATCCACCGCGGCCAACGCCACGCACTGGTCGCGGGCATCGATGGCCAAACGCTCGGGGCTGTCCGAGTCGACGATCGGGCGGATCTGGCGCGCGTTCGGGCTGCAACCACACCGCAGCGAGGACTTCAAACTGTCCAACGACCCGCTGTTCGTGGAGAAGCTCTACGACATCGTCGGGCTCTACCTCGACCCGCCCGAGGCCGCGGTGGTGCTGTGCGTGGACGAAAAGTCCCAGATCCAGGCGCTGGCTCGCAGCCAGCCGGCGTTCCCGATGATGCCCGGCATGCCCGAGAAACGCACCCACGACTACGTGCGCTCGGGCACCACCAGCCTGTTCGCCGCCTTCGACATCAGCGACGGCAGCGTCGTCACCGCCTTGCATCGGCGCCACCGCGCGATCGAGTTCCGCAAGTTCCTGGCCACCATCGACACCCAGGTCCCCGACCACCTCGACATTCACCTGGTCTGCGACAACTACGGCACCCACAAGGCACCCACCGTCGCCAAATGGCTTGGCGCTCATCCTCGTTTCCACATGCACTTCACTCCGACCTACGCCTCCTGGCTAAATCAGGTTGAGCGCTGGTTCGCCGAACTAACCCGCCAACTCATCGAACGCGGCGATCACCGCAGTGTGCAGGCCCTCGAACGCGACATCCGCGCCTGGGCCGCCGCCTGGAACGAGGACCCCAAACCATTCGTTTGGACCAAGACCGCCGAACAGATCCTCCGGGCCATCGAACGATTAATGAAACGAATTAACGGCGGGGAACACTAGGTAGCGTCGGCGTCGAACGGTGCGGGCCCGGTCAGCGGCTGCTGCGGCTGGGGTGAGGGGGGCACGACCGGCTCGCTGGGCCTAACCGATGAGGGCCGGTCGAAGTTGCCGGTGAACAGCGAATCGTCGCCGTCGAACAGGTGTTTCGTCAGCGCCGCACGCGGCGTCAAGCCGCGCAACTTCTGCAACTCGCTGAGCGGCTCACGCAGGTCGTCGAATTCGGGCCCGATGTCTTCGCGCAGTTGGGTCGTCATCCCGCTGAGGTAGTCGCGGGCCTGACGCAGCGCCGCGGCGGTCCATCGGATGGCGCCGGGTAGCCGCTCGGGGCCCAGGACAACCAGCCCGACCACCACGAGCACCAGCATCTCTCCCCAACCGACGTTGGCGAACATTTAGCTGGTGTCCGGACCGGGCGTCACCGTCAGGGTCACGTGGCGGCCGTCGCGAACCACCTCGATCGGGGCGGGCTGCCCAATTGTCAACTGCCGCACGGCGACGACGAACTCCTCGGAGTCTGCGACCCCGCGGTTGCCCACCTTGACCACCACGTCGTTTTCCAGAATCCCGCCCTTTTCCGCAGGGCTCCCCGCCTTGACGTTGGCGACCTGCGCGCCCTGCGCGATTGCGTTGCTCACCGAGCGGGTGCTCAGGCCCAACGTCGGGTGCACGATCTTGCCGTCTTTAATCAGCGTCTGGGCAACCAATTTCGCCTCGTTGACCGGAATGGCGAAGCCCAGCCCGCTGGCGCTGTCGGACAGCGATTTGCCGGCGGTGTTGATGCCGATGACCTGAGAATCCATATTGATCAGCGGGCCACCGGAGTTTCCGTGGTTGATCGAGGCGTCGGTCTGGATGGCGTCGATGACGGTGTCGGTGTCCGAACCCTCACCCGACAGCGGGATAGGCCGGTGCAGTGCGCTGACAATGCCGTGCGTCACGGTGCTGCGCAGACCCAGCGGCGCACCGGCGGCGAGGACTTCATCGCCGACGCGCACCTTGTCGGAGTCACCGAGCCGGGCCACCGACAAGTGGTCGACGTTGTCCACCTTGAGAACAGCCAAGTCGGTCTTGGGGTCGCGGCCGACCAGGTTGGCGGGAACTTCCTTGCCGTCGTTGAAGACGACGGTGGTCTTGAACTGACTGGGATTGTTGGCCGCTTCGGAGATGACGTGGTTGTTGGTGACGATATAGCCGCGGCCGTCGACGACGAAGCCGGATCCCTGCATCCCCTCCTGATCGCTGACCGACTGGATCGTCACCACCGAATCAGCCACCGCGGCAGCGACTTTGGCGAATCGCCCGGCGGGTGATTCGCTGTTGCCGTTGGTCGCCAGCGTCACCTTGGAGGTGGTGAAGGCCTCGACAACCTCGGCCGTCTTGCGCCCGACCACACCGCCGACCACGCCGATCAAGAGCGCGAGGACGGCAAGCACCAGCAGGGCCGTGTAGGACACCCGCCCACCGAAGAGCACGTCGCGCACACCGAGCCGGTCACGCTCCACGCCGGCGCCGTGTGGGCCGGAGGGCGATACGGCCGGCTCGCCCAGCGCCGCGGCCGCACCCGGGTCGCGCCACGGGTCGTCAGGCTCGTCTGCTTGGTCTTTGTCACCGTCGAGCGCGCCGGCATCGGTCGGATGGCGCTGCAACGACTCGGCTCCGGGGAAGGGCCGGCCGAAGGCCTCCGAAAGAACCGGGTCGGCCGGCTCATCGTGCGGGGTGAACTCACTGGAGTTGCGATACTTCGGCGGACGCACTGTTTCGGCGACGAACGAGCCGTGCACGCCGTCGGGACGACCGAAAGCTTGGCGCGACGCGGCGTCGACGGGCGGCCGGGAAATGGGGCGCGGCGCCAGCCTAGGGGCGCCGTTGTTGTCTTGGTCGGAGCTCACGTCATCCTCTTCCGAGCGCTTGAGAAATGTGCGCTATGGGCTGGAGCACGGCGCTGGGCACCGGCTTGGCCGAACTTTTACCCACCCTACCGAGGCTCGCGCCGGTCAGGCGGGTTGCCGTCAGCTAAATGATCCCCGCCCCGGTGCGTGCGCGGCGACCTCCACGGGCCGTTCTCGGCATGGCCGGCCTCGTCGTCGGGCGGGCAGTCTGGAATCTGCGACAGCAATCCCAGCAGCGTGCTGGGGATTCTGATCGGACGGGAATCGCGCAGCGCGGCGCGGGCCCGGCGGTGACCGTCCACTTCCGCGGCACAATCGGGACAAAGCGAGATGTGGTGCGCCGCGCGCAAATGCGCGTTCATCCGCAGCTCACCGTCGACGAACGCCGCAATCGCCTCAATGGACAGATGCTCGGTAGAGCCGAACTGGCGCGGCGCACCGACCGGCGCGTCGTTTTGCGAGGCGAATTGGGAGGGAAGCCAGGAGAACGCGCGGCGGAACACATGTCCCCGGTCGACCATCACCGGCTCCTCTCCGTATTAGCGTTCGGGTCTATCCAGAAATAGCGAGCACTACCTCGAATGTAGCGCGCTGCCCGTTACGGAACACCAATGAACAGCGGATCAGACGGCGTGTGTCGCGGCTGGTGTCCTAATCCGTGAGCTCTGGCCCGGTGGACCTGGCGCCGGCCGACGAATGACTGGCTCCCTCGGAGTGCGCCGCCAGATAGTCGCGCAGTGCTTGTCGTCCCCGGTGGATGCGGCTGCGCACGGTCCCGAGCTTCACCCCCAGGGTGGCCCCGATCTCCTCGTAGGACAAACCTTCGATGTCGCAAAGCACGACAGCCGCGCGGAACTCGGGCGGCAATGAATCCAGCGCCGCCTGCAGGTCGGGGCCCAGCCGCGACTCGTGGTAGATCTCCTCGGGGTTCGGCTCATCGGCGGGCACCCGGTCGTAATCGTCGGGCAACGCCTCCATCCGGACCCGGCCGCGGCGGCGCACCATGTCCAGAAACAGGTTGGTGGTGATGCGGTGCAGCCAGCCTTCGAAGGTTCCCGGCTGGTAGTTCTTCACCGATCGGAAAACCCGGATAAAGGTCTCCTGGGTCAGGTCCTCGGCATCGTGCTGGTTGCCGGAAAGGCGATAGGCCAACCGGTAAACCCGGTCGGCGTGCTGACGGACAAGCTCATCCCATGACGGCATCGCCGCCTTGTCGCCGGTCGCGTCGAAGACGGCGGTGCCATATGGCTCGTCGTCAGGCTCAACCCAGTCGGCGTCGCGATACCGCTCGGGATGCGACATGCTGGCTGGGCTCATCAGTGTGGTGATGTTCAATTCCTCCGGGGTCAAACTACCGTCGAGGCTAGGCATTTCCTCATCGCGCGTAACACGAAGGCGCGGGGATCTATTCCCGGACCAGCGGCCTCCACGTTCCATGGGGGATACCGTCGCCTACCGGCGTATGTGCGGTATGTGATCGCACTGAACTTTCACTAAGAATGGCTGCCGCTACCCCGTTGCGCTGGTCATATTCATCAAATTGTGACCTTTATCGTCTCTAACGACCGGGCGTGTCGCGGCGTGCCCCGCGAGCCCGATTGCCCGGCTTCTCCTCGGGCCGTTCCGGCACGCATCGTCGCCGGGCGGTGGCAACGGGCGCGTCTGACCGCGTGGGCCAGCGGTTGGACTTAGGCTGCGGGAATGGCCACCAGCGACCACACGCCAGGCCAGCCTGCACCGACGAATCGGGCCGAATCGCTCTCCGCACATGCCGAGGGGTCGATTTCCGAAGACGCGGTTCTGCTGGCCGCCCGGGACCGCGCGGTCGACATCGGTGTTGGCGCGGTGACCCCCGCGGTCGGGGCACTGATCAGCCTGCTGACCAAGCTCAGTGGCGGCAAAGCCGTCGTGGAAGTCGGCACCGGGGCGGGGGTCAGCAGCCTGTGGTTGCTGTCGGGGATGAGTGAAGACGGCGTGCTGACCACGATCGACATCGAGCCCGAGCACCAGCTGATCGCCAAGCAGGCGTTTTCCGACGCCGGGATCGGACCGTCGCGGACTCGGCTGATCAGCGGCCGGGCCCAGGAGGTGCTGACCCGGCTGGCCGATGAGTCCTATGACCTGGTCTTCATCGACGCCGACCCGCTCGATCAGCCGGATTACGTGATCGAAGGGATGCGGCTGCTGCGCTCCGGCGGGGCCATCGTCGTTCATGGGGCCGCGTTGGGCGGCCGGGCCGGCGACCCGGCGGCCCACGACGCGGACGTCACCGCGGTGCGCGAGGCGGCGCGGCTGATCGCCGAGAACGAGCTGCTGACTCCCGCGTTGGTGCCGCTCGGCGACGGCTTGCTGGCCGCGGTTCGCGACTGATCCCGCCTTTTACGGATTCCTGACGGCGCGCCTCCTTGACGCGCGACTGAACATGCGTTTAGTGTCCTGAACATGCGTTCAGTCGACGATCTGACCGCCGCGGCCCGGATCCGCGACGCGGCGATCGAGCAGTTCGGCGAACACGGCTTCGGCGTCGGGCTGCGGTCGATCGCCGAAGCGGCGGGTGTTAGCGCGGCGCTTGTCATCCACCACTTCGGCTCCAAGGACGGTCTGCGCAAGGCCTGCGACGACTACGTCGCCGAAGAGATCCGCAGCGACAAGTCGGAGGCGATGCAATCCAGCGATCCGGCTACCTGGTTTGCACAGCTCGCCGAAATCGAGTCGTACGCCCCGATGATGGCCTACCTGGTCCGCAGCATGCAGGCGGGCGGCGAGCTCGCGAAAATGCTGATGCGCAGGATGGTCGACAACGCCGAGAGTTACCTCGAAGAGGGCGTGCGCGCCGGAACGCTCAAGCCCAGCCGCGACCCTCGCGCCAGGGCGAAGTATCTGGCGATCACCGGCGGCGGCGGCTTTCTGATGTACCTGCAGATGCACGAGACGCCCACGGATCTGCGTGCAGTACTGCGCGATTACGCCCGCGACACGATGCTGCCCGCCCTCGAGGTCTACACCCAAGGGCTGATGGCGGACAGCACCATGTACGACGCCTTTCTGGCTCAAGCAGAACGACAAGGAGAATCCGATGTTAGTTGACAGCTACCGCGCGCCGATCGAAATCCACGATCTGACAAAGAATTTCGGCTCGGTTCGGGCGCTGGACGGCCTGGAGCTGACGGTTCGTGAGGGCGAGGTGCACGGCTTCCTGGGACCCAACGGCGCCGGAAAGTCGACGACGATCCGCATCCTGCTGGGAGTGGTGAAGGCCGACGGCGGAACAGCGCGGCTGCTCGGCGGCGACCCCTGGACGGACGCCGTCGAGCTGCACCGTCACATCGCCTATGTTCCAGGCGATGTGACGTTGTGGCCCAACCTCACCGGCGGTGAGACCATCGATCTGCTGGCACGCATGCGCGGCGGCATCGACGAACGGCGTCGCGCGGAGCTGATCGAGCGCTTCGAGCTCGACCCGCATAAGAAGGCGCGAACCTACTCCAAGGGAAACCGGCAGAAAGTCTCATTGATTTCGGCGTTCTCGTCGCGGGCCCGGCTGCTGCTGCTCGACGAGCCGAGCAGCGGGCTGGACCCGTTGATGGAGAACATCTTTCAGCAATGCGTCGCAGAAGCGCGGGACCGCGGCACAACGGTCCTGCTGTCCAGCCACATCCTCGCCGAAACTGAGCGGCTGTGCGGGCGGGTGACGATCATTCGCGCCGGCAAGACCGTCGAGAGCGGGACACTCGAGTCGATGCGGCACCTCAGCCGGACGTCGATCACGGCCGAGCTGCTTCGCGACCCAGGCGATCTAACCCGTATCCGTGGCGTCGAGGACGTCAGATACGAAGGGGCCACGCTGCACGCCCACGTCGATAGCGAGAGTCTTGGTGAACTCATCCGGGTGCTCGGCGACACGGGCGTGCGCAGCCTGGTCAGCCAGCCGCCCACCCTGGAGGAATTGTTCCTGCGCCATTACGGCACCGAAGGCCGGCGTGACGTCAGCGGTCAGGCGGTGCGGGCATGACGACCACGTTGGAACGGCCGCACCATCCGGCACACGAAGCGCCGCAACGCGGTTCGGCGTTCACCGGAACGCTCGGGATGCTGCGCCTTTACCTGCGGCGCGATCGGGTGGTCTTGCCGCTGTGGGTGTTTCTGCTGTCAGTGCCGCTGGGGACCGTGTATGTCGGCAGCATCGAAAAGGTCTACCCCGACCAAGCTGCCCGCGCCGCCTTCGCCGCAACGATCATGGCCAGCCCCGCGCAGCGGGCGCTCTACGGACAGATCTACAACGACAGCCTCGGCGCGACCGGCATCTGGAAAGCCGGAATGTTCGATCTGCTGATCGCCGTGGCGGTCATTCTCACCGTCATCCGCCACACCCGCGCCGACGAGGAAACCGGCCGCGCGGAACTGATCGACTCGACCGCGGTGGGCCGGTATGCCAGCCTGACCGCGGCCCTGCTGCTGTCGTTCGGGGCGTCAGTGATCACCGGCGCCATCGGGGCGGCCGGCCTGCTCACCACCAGCGTGCCGCCGGACGGCTCGCTGGCGTTCGGGGCCGCGCTGGCCGGCTCCGGCCTGGTGTTCACCGCGGTGGCCGCGGTGGCTGCCCAGCTGTCACCCAGCGCCCGGTTCGCCCGCGGCACCGCATTCGCAGCGCTGGCAACCGCATTCACGTTGCGCGCCATCGGTGACGCCGGTTCGGGCACCTTGTCGTGGCTTTCGCCGCTGGGCTGGTCGCTGCAGGTTCGTCCGTACGCGGGCGACCGGTGGTGGGTGCTGCTACTGCACCTTGCGACGACCGCGTTGCTCACGGCGCTGGCCTACCGGCTGCTTTCCCGACGCGATGTCGGCGCAGGCTTGATCGCCGAACGCCCGGGCCCGGCGACCGCAACGCCGTTGCTGCGGAACGCGTTTGGGTTGGCCTGGCGGCTGGACCGCGGCGCACTGCTGCTGTGGACCGTCGGGCTGTGCCTATATGGCTTGCTGATCGGTAGCGTCGTGCACGGCATCGGCGACGAGCTGGGCGGCGGCACGGCGCAAGACGTTGTCCAGCGCATGGGCGGTACTAGTGCATTGGAGCAAGCTTTTGTCGCGGTGGCGTTTTGCATGCTGGGCATGATGGCGGCCGCATTCGCCATCTCGCTGGCCCTGCGGCCGCATCAGGAGGAGGTCAGCCAGCGGGCCGAGACGGTGCTGGGCGGCGCGGTGGGCCGGAGTCGTTGGCTGGCAGGCCATCTGGCGATCGCGCTGCTGGGCTCTGCTGTCGCGATGTTGATTGCCGGGTCGGTGGCCGGACTGACGTACGGCGTCGCAGCACACGACGTCGGCGGCAAGCTTGCGATGGTCGTCGCGACCGCCGCGGTACAGCTGCCCGCGGTGTGGCTCTCGGCCGCAGTGACCGTCGCATTGTTCGGGCTGGCACCGAGATTCAGCTCGCTATCTTGGGGTGTGCTGGTCGGATTCGTCGCGCTCTACCTGATCGGGTCGCTGTCGGGCTTTCCCCAGTGGCTGCTCGACCTGGAACCCTTCGCGCACATTCCGCGGGTCACCGGCGGGACGTTCACGCCGGTTCCACTGCTGTGGTTGTTGGCGATCGACGCCGGGTTAATTGCATTGGGAATGGCGGCCTTTCGCCGTCGCGACGTGCAGACATAAGGAGGATTCATGAAAACTGTTCCTAAAGTAGTGGCATTCTCCGTCATTGGAACTGCGATGTTCCTTGCGATGCTGTTCTGGCCTGCAGGCACGTTCAGCTACTGGCAAGCATGGGTTTTTCTGGTGGTGTTTGCCCTCTCGACGTTGATCCCGAGCCTCTACTTGCTGCGGACCAACCCTGCTGCACTCGAGCGGCGTATGCGGACGGGACCGGTCGCGGAAACCAGGCCGGTGCAGAAGGCGGTTATCGTCGTCGCGTTCTTGTCTCTGGTGGCGCTGATCGTGGTCAGTGTCCTTGACCATCGCTATGGCTGGTCGCCAGTACCGGCCGCCGTCTCCATGGTTGGCGACGTGCTGGTCGCTGTTGGACTTGGTATTTCCATGCTGGTGGTCATCCAGAACGGTTACGCCGCTTCGACCATCACGGTCGAATCCGGACAGAAGCTGGTTTCCACCGGCCTGTATGCGCTCGTCCGCCACCCGATGTACACCGGCACCATCATCATGATGCTGGGCGTGCCGCTGGCGCTCGGCTCTTATTGGGGACTCGTCTTCGTCATACCTGGCGTGCTCGGGCTGGCCGTCCGCATTGGCGACGAAGAACAGCTACTCAAGCAAGAGTTGGACGGCTACAGCGAGTACGCGCAACAGGTGCACTACCGACTGGTGCCCTACGTGTGGTGACTGGATCCGATTGCCCGACTCCTCCTCCCGCCGCTACGCGGCGCGCATCGTCGCCGGGCTAGATCCAGACGCCTTTGCCCACGGCGACCACGCCGCCGGCGCTGATCGCGAAGCGTTCGCGATCCCTTTCCAGATCCACCCCTACCATCTCGCCGGGTCCGACGACGACGTTCTTGTCCAGGATCGCGTGGCGCACCACCGCCCCGCGGCCGACTCGCACACCCGGCATGATCACGCTGCCCTCCACGATCGCGCCGTCGTCGACAACGACGTTCGACGACAACACCGAGTTGCGTACCGACGCGGCCGAGACGATGCTGCCCGCCCCCACCACCGACTCCTGCGCGGAGCCGCCGTTGACGAATTTGGCCGGCGCCAGATTCTCGGTCGCGCCCTGGATCGGCCAGCGTCGGTTGTACAGATTGAACACCGGATGCACCGACACCAGATCCATGTGGGCGTCGTAAAAGGCGTCCAGCGTACCCACGTCACGCCAGTAGGCCCGATCACGGTCGGTGGCGCCGGGCACCTCGTTTTCGGAGAAGTCGTAGACCGCGGCCAACCCGTCGGAGACCAGCCGCGGCATGATGTCGCCGCCCATGTCGTGATCAGAGTGGTCGTCGTCGGCGTCGGCACGGATCGCATCGACGAGCACCTTGGTGGTGAAGATGTAGTTGCCCATCGATACGTAAGTGGAATCCGGGTCATCGGGGGTTCCCGGCGGCTCAGCCGGTTTCTCGAGGAACTTGCGAATGCGGCCGGACTCGTCCGTGTCGATGCACCCGAACGCGGACGCTTCGGCGCGGGGCATCCGGATACCGGCCACTGTCGCCCCGGCGCCGGTGTCGATGTGGAACTGGACCATCTGCTCGGGGTCCATCCGGTACACGTGGTCGGCGCCGAAAACCACGATGTAGTCGGGATCCTCGTCGTAAATCAGGTTCAGCGATTGATAGATCGCGTCGGCAGAGCCGGTGTACCAGCGCGGACCGAGCCGCTGCTGAGCTGGAACCGGGGTGATGTACTCACCGGCCAACCCGGACAACCGCCAATTCTGCGAAATGTGACGGTCGAGTGAATGCGACTTGTATTGGGTGAGAACGCAGATCCTCAAATAGCGGGCATTGACGAGGTTGGAAAGAACGAAGTCGATCAGCCGATAAGCGCCGCCGAAGGGAACCGCGGGTTTGGCCCGGTCCGCGGTCAATGGATACAACCGCTTGCCCTCCCCCCCGGCCAGGACGATGCCCAGCACGTGTGGCGCTTCCCTCATGAATCAAACCTATCGGCCGTTGTCAACCGCTGCTAGCTCATTCTCCTGCATACCCACGCTGACGGACTGTCCATCAACCTATGGATGAACCCGGCGACTGCACCATCCCGAGCCGACACTGAATCCGATTGTCCGCCTCCTCCTCGGGCCGATTCGCGGCCCGCATCGTCGGCACTCAATCTGATCGTCCGCCTCCTCCTCGGGCCGATTCGCGGCCCGCATCGTCGGCGAACTACCGTGCCCGGTATGCGGGTGGCGATGATGACTCGGGAGTATCCGCCGGAGATCTACGGCGGCGCCGGCGTGCACGTGACCGAGCTCGTCGTGCAGCTGCGCAAGCTGTGCCAGGTTGATGTGCATTGCATGGGCGCGCCCCGGGCGGGCGCGTTCACGTATCAGCCCGACTCGCGGCTGCGCGGCGCGAACCCGGCGCTGTCGACGTTGTCGTCCGATCTGCTGATGGCCAATGCCGCCGCGGAAGCCAGCGTCGTCCACACCCACACCTGGTACACCAGCTTGGCCGGGCAGCTGGCGGCAATGCTCTACGACGTCCCGCATGTGTTGACTGCGCACTCGCTGGAGCCGTTGCGGCCGTGGAAGGCCGAACAGCTCGGCGGCGGCTACCGGATCTCGTCGTGGGCGGAACAGGGCGCGGTGACCGCGGCGCACGCCGTCATCGCCGTGAGCTCGGGCATGCGCGACGACGTGTTGCGGGTGTATCCGACGCTGGATCCCAGCCGGGTGCACGTCGTGCGCAACGGGATCGACACCGAGGTGTGGCACCCGGTAGGGCCGTCGGAGTCTGCCCCCGGTGGCTCTATGCTCGCCGACCTCGGCGTCGACCGCGACCGGCCGATGGTGGCATTCGTCGGCCGGATCACCCGGCAGAAAGGTGTCGGCCACTTGCTGGCGGCCGCGCATCAGTTCGATCCCGAGGTCCAGTTGGTGCTGTGCGCCGCAGCGCCCGACACGCCGCAAATCGCCGCCGAAGTGGCCGCCGGGGTAGCCGAGCTGGCCCGCACGCGCATCGGCGTGTTCTGGGTCAGGGAAATGCTGCCCATCGGAGACATACGCGAGATACTTTCGGCTGCAGCGGTTTTCGTATGTCCTTCGGTGTATGAGCCGTTGGGCATCGTCAACCTCGAAGCGATGGCCTGCAGCACCGCGGTGGTGGCCTCCGACGTGGGTGGGATACCCGAGGTGGTCGACGACGGAGTCACCGGTTCGCTGGTGCACTACGACCCTGATGACGCGACCGGTTATCGGACCAGGCTCGCTGAGGCGGTCAACGCCCTGATCGCGGATCCCGAAAAGGCGGAGCGGTACGGCCAAGCGGGACGGCGCCGCTGCATCGCGGAATTCTCCTGGACACGCATCGCGGAACAGACGCTGGAGATCTACCGGAAGGTGTGCGCGTAACGCGACGCGCGACACGCGTTTGGTTCGGCGGGGTTTAGCTGGTGACGCCTTTGAGTTCGTCGCCCAGCGCGGCGGCTTCGTCGGGTGTCAGCTCGACGACGAGTCGGCCACCGCCCTCCAGCGGTACCCGCATCACGATGCCGCGCCCCTCCTTGGTCGCTTCCAGTGGACCGTCTCCGGTCCGGGGCTTCATCGCCGCCATCGAGTGCTCCCTCCAGGTTCGAGCTGGCCCGCCGTCACGGACCTGG
>NZ_DATFZD010000360.1:0-9254 GCF_035314665.1 Mycobacterium sp.
AACCCGACCAAGCGCATGTCGACACTGTCCTTGCAGATCTTCAACAACGCCATAACCGGGTACAAGGCCGCCCAAGCCCGTGCCTGGGCGGGAGCACTCACTCTGGTGGCGTTGGTCCTGCTGTTCACCGTGGCGGCCCGATGGATCGCCAGCCGGACGAGCGTCGGTGGTGGACGTGTCACCGAACCTAGAGCATGAGGAGGACACTGGCTTCAGTGTTCACCGGAGCCCTCCGGTGGCCAGACAGGCCGCCGGTCCGGGCTGTGGGGGTTCGGCCAACTTACGACAACGACGCAGGTCCGTCGGCCGGGTCTGAAAGCGAATGACACCACAGGAGGATCCCGTGACACGGGACATCAACGTGACAACAGATGGCGCGGCAATCGGGCGTACCCAGCACGCGGCCCCGCCGGCACCCCCAGCGACGGAGCCGGTGACGGACAGCGACCTTCGGCTGCGCAGGGGCGCAAAACGGCTGGAGGTGCGGGATCTCAACATTTACTACGGCTCCTTCAAGGCGGTGGCCGACCTCAACATGACGGTCCATCCGCGCAGTGTCACCGCGTTGATTGGACCATCCGGGTGCGGCAAGTCGACTGTTCTGCGGACCCTGAACCGTCTGCACGAGACCGCCCCGGGGGGGCGGGTGGAAGGATCGGTGTTGCTCGACGGCTGTGACATCTACGGCAAACAGATCGGCGCGGTTGCTGTGCGCCGCATCGTCGGGATGGTGTTCCAGCGGCCAAACCCCTTTCCCACCATGTCGATTCGCGACAATGTGGTCGCCGGATTGAAACTGCAAGGGACACACAAGAAGAAAGACCTCGACGAGCTCGCCGAACGTTCGTTGCGCGGGGCGAACCTGTGGAACGAGGTGAAAGATCGGCTGGACACGCCCGGCGGGGGCCTATCCGGTGGCCAGCAGCAGCGGCTCTGCATCGCCCGGGCGATTGCCGTCTCGCCCGACGTATTGCTGATGGACGAACCCTGTTCTGCGCTTGACCCCATCTCGACGCTGGCTATCGAGGATCTGATCGCAGAGCTCAAGGCGCAGTACACCATCGTCATCGTTACCCACAACATGCAGCAGGCTGCTCGCGTCAGCGATCGCACCGCGTTCTTCAACCTGGAGGCCACCGGCAAGCCCGGACGGCTGGTCGAAATCAACAACACCGAGAAGATTTTCTCCAAGCCTGACCAGAAGGCCACCGAGGACTACATTTCCGGCCGGTTCGGCTGACCACTCGGCGTCGGCGGCAACATGCCAGCGGGCTTCCCCGGTATCCCCGGCATGAAGTTGAACGAAGAACCCAACGGACGCAAGTCGATCGCGGCGTGGCTGCTGTCGGCACACCTCGGAGGTCGCGCTGGAAAGCTTGCTACGCCAATGGGACGACCTGGCCGAGTGGCTGGGTGAGGAACTCGAGAATCTGAAGACCTCTGACGAAGTTGAGCGTGCCGCGGCACCGATCTGGACGATGACGAGCGGGATGTACGGCAGCACCGCATGCGCGATGTTGCCGATCAGGCTGACAGTGGTTGCGCCGATCAAGAGGCCCAGAAAAAGCGGACCGCCCGACGGTGGTTCTGTCGGGTGATCTCGGTCAGGGTGGTCATCGTGCCTCCCCCTTGGACGTCGTCAGCTCGTGCTCGACGGTCCGGCCGTTAATGGTGATGATCAGCCGTGCAGATGCACCGAGCGCCGTAAGGTACGCACTCAGAGTCGACAGCAGCATGTCTGATTGACGCTCGATTCTGCTGATCTGGCCCTGACTCGCGTTCAGTGCAGCAGCCAGTTGCACCTGGGTCACGCCAGCGGTGTGACGGATGGAAGAGAGGTCGACGACGACTACAATACTACTCTAATGCTATATAGCATTCAAGCTATATCAGGACAGGTTGCCGCTCGACAGTCAGCGAGGGATCGCTAACTCGTGTCGAGTCTCCTCAGCAGATTGGCAAGCATTAAACCCGATGTCGTATACCGACAACCGGTCGTCGATCCTAAGATGGCCCGATCCGGAGGTAACTCGATATGGTCAGCACAACAACGGGTTACGACGTCATCGTGGTGGGATTGGGCGGTATGGGAAGTGCCGCCGCCTATCATCTGGCGGCCCGAGGACGCCGGGTGCTCGGCCTGGATCGGTATGAGCCCGCCCACGACAAGGGATCCAGCCACGGCGGGTCTCGGATCATCCGCCAGGCTTATTTCGAGGAACCCGGTTATGTTCCGCTGTTGCTGCGGGCCTACGAGCTGTGGGAGAAGCTGGCTGCCGACTCTCAACGTGACCTTTATCGACTCACCGGGGGCCTTTTCATCGGGCCACCGGACTGCCTGATCGTATCCGGTAGCCTGCGTGCCAGCCGCCAATGGGATCTACCGCATGAGTTGCTCGACGCCGCCGAGATCACCGCCCGGTTCCCGAACTTCACCCCCCGCCCCGAAGATATCGCGCTCTACGATGCCAAAGCCGGGTTCGCGCGACCGGAGGTGACGGTGCGCGCACATCTTGAAATCGCCGAAAAAGCAGGGGCCACACTGCAATTTGGTGAACCCGTGCTGGATTGGAACCAGACCGCCGCGGGGATGCGGGTCGTTACGGGTCGTGGGTCTTACACCGCTGGGCAGGTGGTGATCTGCCCGGGCGCCTGGGCGCCGCAGGTGCTGGGTCAGTTCGGTGTTCCCATCACGGTGGAACGTCAGGTGATGTACTGGCTGGACCCGATCGGCGGCGCTTCCAGGTTCGAGGATCACCCCATCTTCATCCACGAGAACGCCGCCGGCATACACACATACGGCTTCCCGGCGATCGACGGACCGCGGGGCGGTGTGAAAGTCGGCTTCGCCCGCAACGGGATCGCCTGTACGCCCGACACCATCGACCGGGTGGTGCACGAGCGGGAAATCGCCGAGATTAGGGCGCGGGTCGCTGAGTTGTTGCCGGCGCTGGCGGGCACGTGCCTGCACGCGGCGACCTGCATGTACTCCAATACACCCGACCGACACTTCGTGATCGGGCGCCACCCGCAATGCGCCGACGTCATCATGGCGTGCGGATTCTCCGGGCACGGCTTCAAATTCGTTCCGGTGGTCGGCGAGATCCTTGCCGACCTCGCCATCGATCGGGCCACCGACCACCCCATCTCGCTGTTCGACCCGCAGAGATCGCCGACCGCATGACCGCTACCAGGCGGCCGTCGGGGATGCAACTGGTTCAATCCCAGTACCGCGCACCAAGGATCGACGCTGTTCAGCGTGTATTTTCGAGGCGGCGCTGCGCCGGGCGTGTGCCCTACGTGTGCTCCCCGAATCAGCGGGCCTTGACGTGTGCTCCCCGAATCAGCGGGCCTTGACGGGCGCGGCCCGGCCTCTCAAGTGTGCTAGGAGCCGACCAGGGCCGAGCCGCGCCCAGACGATGTCGGAAAGAACCCGCATCCTGTCACGTCAGGAGACCCGCGAGTCTGCCGCGGCTTGCGCGTACAGAGCATCAAGCGCCGCATACTCGGCTTCGTCGATGGCGGCTTGTGCGAAATCAATCGCGTCGAGCGCGAAAGCCAGAGCCAGCTTGGCGGACCTCTCGGCCTCCTTCACGTCGTGTTTGGCTTTCTTCTTCTCGATGTTTGCCTTCACCTCGGCGACATGAGCCTCCCACTTGCGGCGGACTTCTTGCGACCGCGACGAAGCTTTATCTTCGGCGGCGTCAGCCTTCTCGCTGAGTCGGTCGGCAGCTGCGGACGCCTTGGCTCTCGCGCTGGCGACGTCGGCGTCGAGCTGGTCCCTGGTCTTATCGCCTGCAGCTTTGATTTTGTCGTTGGCGGTTTTCGCGCTGTCGGAGATTTTCTCGAACTGTGTGCTTAACGCGCCTGCCATCAGGAACTCCTTTTATCACCGCAGGCGGACCCTCCGCCCATCGTGCTAATTGTCGATCCGCAGTGAGTAGCGGTCAATGTCGAGGGGAACACGACTCGTCGAGGAAGACCTCCCGCATGTGCAGCGGTACGCACATTGCGGCCCCCACGCCCGGCATTCGCACCTCGGCCAGCTCGGCGGCGGCCTGTGTGTCAGCCAGGATGGTGTCCGCGTCGTCTTGGTCGGGTTCGCTCAACGCCTGGTGGGCGGCGCGGGCCAGCTCCCCGGCGCTGGCGTAACGATCCCGCGGTTTTTTGGCCAAACCCATTGTGATGACGTCGTCAAACGCGGCCGGGACCTGCGGCGAGTGCTGGCTGGGGCGCGGGATGGGCGCGGTCAGGTGCGCGTTGATCAGCGCGGGCAGATCGCCTGCGGCATACGGCAAGGACCCGGTCAGGCATTCGTACAGGACACAGGCCAGCGCGTAGGTGTCGGCGCGATGGCTAACGTCGGTGTTGCTGAATCGCTCGGGGGCCATGTAGGCGAAGGTCCCGATGGTGGTGCTGGAGCTGGTCAGCTTGGCGTCGGTAGCCGCGTTGGCCAGGCCGAAATCGACCAGGCAGGCGAAGTCGTCGTCGGTGAGCAGGATGTTGGCCGGTTTGATGTCGCGGTGGACCATCTGGGCGCTGTGGGCGGCATCAAGTGCGGCGGCGATCTGACGCACAATCGCCACCGCCCGAGGCGGGCTCAGCGGCCCATCTCGGGCCAGCACATTTTGCAAATCCGTGCCCACGATGAGCCGCATATCGATGTCGACCTGCCCGTCGATCTCCCCGCACCCGCTGGTGACCGGGACCTACGTGGCTCCGAGGGCGGGGCTGGTGACCGTCGCCGAGGTCTACGCCGCCTGGTCAGGAACGGTGGCCCACCTCTCGGCCAAGACCGTCGCGGTACGTCGCGGCGCATGGGCAAACCGGGTTGCTCCTCAGTGGGGAGACGTCGCGGTGGTCGACGTAAGGAACTCAGGAGTTAAGGCCTGGGTAGCGAAGATGGTCGCGGAAGACCTCGGGGTCGCAACGATCGAGAATGCTTTTGGGGTGCTGCGTCAAGTACTCGGAGTTGCGGTGGAGGACAACCGGATTCCACGCAACCCGTGCGACGGCGTGAAAATACCTAAGCGACAGCACGCCGACCGCGGCTACCTGACTCATCACCAGGTGGCCGCTCTCGCTGGTGCCGTAGAGCGCATGCCCGAGGTGATCCGGTTCCTGGCCTACACCGGATTGCGCTGGGGTGAGATGGCTGCTTTGAGGGTCTGTGATTTCAATATGCTGCGACGTCGGATCAACGTCTCCCGGTCGGTGACCGAGTTCAACGGCCTGGTGTGGTCGACTCCCAAGACGGGGGAGCGTCGGTCGGTACCGTTCCCGGCCTCGCTGGCTGGCGAACTGGCTGCGCTGATGGTGGGCAAGGCTCCGGAGGATCTCGTGTTTGCCGGCAGCCAAGGAACAGTCTTGCGGGTCTCTAACTATCGACGCCGGATTTTCGCGCCGGCCGTCGCGGAGTGCCGCAAGACGGACAGCGCATTCCCGGTCATCACACCCCACGATCTGCGTCACACTGCCGCCAGTCTGGCGGTCAGCGCCGGAGCGAACGTGAAGGCTGTGCAACGGATGCTGGGGCACGCCAATGCCTCCATGACCCTGGATGTTTACGCCGATCTATTTGACGACGATTTGGACGGCGTTGCGGACCGCCTGGACGTGGCTATCCACGCTGCTGCGGACCAGCTGCGGACCAGATCAGCGCATTAGCGCCCTGACGTGGTCTTTTAATGCCCTAGAAGGTGTCGACCTTCTCGACGCTGACGAACATGCCGTGGCCGGTGTTCTTGTTGGTGAAGCGGGTGCCGCTCTCGCTGGCCGCGATCGTCCAGCCGTCCGCATCGTAGGTGCGGTAATCGATCGTCACGGTGGGGATGTCGCCGAGGTTGCCCACGACCCACTGCACCGAACCGCTCGCGGTGATGTTCACGCCGTTGGCGCGTTCACCGTCCTGCATCGGGGAATTGGTGAACTCAGCCTCGCAACCCACACTGGCGGTGTCGATTTGGCAGCGCGTCTGACCGGATTTGGTTTCGATGAACACCCGACCGTCCTGGTCGGGTGGCAGCGGGATGGCGCCCGCCGGCGGGTTGGCGCTCGGCGGCGCGGGCCGCGACGAGGTCGGTGCGGGGATGGACGGTTTGGCTTTCGGGAACGACGGCTCGGTTGGTCCGGCGCCCGGGTTGGCCACCGGCTTGCCGTGAATCAGGGAGCTACATCCGCTCGTCAGCGCGGCGCTCGCCAGCAGGGCTGCCAGCAGCAGCCGACCGCCAACGTTTGCCGTCTTTGTTCTCTCCGAAAACATCTCAGACAACAGCCTACGCATGAAGTGACGCAAGTGAACGTAGTGACGCGCCCGCGTCGTTGCGGCTAGTCAGCCATCGCGGCGTAGCCAGCGGCCAGCGCCCGTAACTGGCCGGCGCCGTCACCGGTGAACGACGCGCCGTGCATCAGCGCCAGGGTGGTCGGCGTCGACTGCGCCAACTGCTCCAATGTGGGCGCCAGGTTGGTCGTGAGGCCGGTCGCATGGAACCGCTCCTCGGCTTCCAATGCCGGTGCTACGCAATCAGATTCGGTCAGAGCTGGGCATTGACCGGTGTGCGTGAACAGGTCGCCGGCCAGCAGCGTCGACGTGGTCTCGTCGAACCACAACCCGCTTTCCCAGTTGTGCGGCACATGTGGGGTGGCGATGAACCGCAGCCGGTGCCCGCCGATATCGTGCACGTCGCCCGGTTCGGTGCCGACCGGCACCGGCGGCCGGTCGCACATATCGGTCAGCGACAGCATGCAGGCCAGTGTGCCGTGGATGACTTGCGCGTGCGGAGCCGCGGCCAACAGCATGTTCATCGACCCGCACTCGTCGGCCTCGATGTGGGCGAACGAGATCCAGCGCAACCGCTCCATCGGGATCACCTTGGCAATGGCCGCCGAAACCAGCGGGAAAAGTTGCCGCATGCCGCAGTGGAACAGAAACGGCTCGTCACCGGTCAGCAGAAACTGGTTGAACGTGAAGCCGTGTTCGGTGATGCCCGGCACCCAGGTGGAAAACCGGAAGATGCCCTGCGCGATCTCGTCGACCGTGGTTTGCAGCCCAGTATCCATCTCAAGCCTTTCCGGTTGGGCGCGCCGTTCGGCGGATAGGTGTCGCCGAAAAAGTCCTGTGCTTCAGGGCTTTCAGGGAAGCCACCGCAGCACTCGTCAAGGCCGTCCGCCCAGTGATCGCAGCCATCAGCTCAATCTATAGCCGACGGCCGACAGCGCAGGCTGCTACATCTGCGCCCAGACGATCTTCGTCTGCAGGTAGGTCTCGATGCCGGCCTTGCCGGATTCGTGACCCCAGCCGGATTGCTTGTAGCCACCAAACGGCATGGAGTGGTCGTACGGAAAAGCGCAGTTGAGCCCGACCGTTCCGGCCTTGAGCCGCTTGGCCAGTCGGTGGGAGCGGCCCAGGTCCTTGGTCCACACCGTCGCGGCCAGCCCGTAGGTGCTGTTGTTGGCCAGCGCGACGGCTTCGTCCTCGTCCTCGAACGGCAGGATCGTCACCACCGGCCCGAAGATCTCCTCCTGGAACAGCCGGCTCGTGTCGGGGTCGAGGTTGGTGACGACGGTGGGATGCACGAAGTAGCCCTTGCGGTCGAGCCGGTGTCCGCCGGTGACGATCTCCGCGCCGTCGGATCTGCCCTGCTCGAGGTAGCCCAACACCCGGTTCAGCTGCTTCTGGCTGATCAGCGGACCGCTCATGGTGCCCTCTTCTTTGGGGCCGCCCATCTTCATCGCATTCGCAACCATCGCCATGCCCTCGACGACCTGGTCGTAGACACCGCGCTGGACCAGAATCCGCGAGCCGCACACGCAGGCCTGCCCGGAGTGGACGAACGTGCCGAACGCCGACATCGGGATGGCCTTTTTCAGTTTCGCGTCGTCGAAGATCAGCACCGGGGACTTGCCGCCGAGTTCCAGGGTGACCTTGTTGAGGTTGCTGTCCGCCGAGGCGTGCACGATCGCCCGGCCGACCTCGGTGGAGCCGGTGAAGGCGACCTTCTCGACGTCGGGGTGTGCGGTGATCGCGGCGCCGACGGTGTGGCCGTAGCCGTTGACCAGGTTGGCCACCCCGTCGGGCACACCCGCCTCGGCCAGGATCTGCATCAGCACATGCGCCGAAAGTGGTGTCTCCTCAGCGGGTTTCACCACGCTGTTGCAGCCGGCGGCCAGCGACGGCGCGAGCTTGGCGCAGAAATTGAACACCGGGCCGTTCCACGGGAAGATCAGCCCGACCACGTCATAGGGCTCGCGCAGGGTGTAGGTGTGCATGTGGGAGTCGACGCCGGTGAGGCCACCGGTGTTCACGTCGCGGGCGATGCCGTCGATCTTGGTGCACCAGCCCGCGTAGTAGCGGAACCATTCGGCGCCAACCTTCACCTGCATCTCCGCCTGTGCGGGGTACATGCCGCCGTTGAGCATTTCGAGTTCGGCGAGCAGCGTCGCGTTCTTGTCGATCAGTTCGCCGACCCGCCACAGTACCCTGGCGCGCTCGTAATCGGGCAGGCCCGACCAGACACCCGACTCGGCGGACGCTTTCGCGCGATCGACCGCTTGGTTGACGGCGTCCGGGCCGCCGTCGGTGAACTCGGCGATCTGCTCTTCGGTCGACGGATCGAAGACGCTGATCACGTCACCGGTACCGGGCCGTTCACGGATCTCGTCGAGTACACCCTGCACCGTTGTCATGGGTCGTCCCTTCGGCGTGGATCTATAAAAGTAGAGTGCCGTACGGACCGTACGCTATGCGCCTAACCACGCGATGTCCAGGGTTTTTGCGCGACGCTAATTGCTCTGTGGCTCTTAATCACTGGTGGTCAGCGCGCGCACCGCGGGGCCGAACATGGTCTGTTTGATCGCGCCCAGCGTGCCGGGGTCCTTGCCGTCGAGAGGACGAAGAAGGTCGACGGCCGCGGGCGTCACCGCGCCCTCGGCCGCGACGGCGTCGACAAGGCCGAGGCCTGCGGCGTCGTCGCCGCCGAAGCGGCGTCCGGTCGTCATTGAGGCGACCGCCGCCTGCGGGGTGAGCTTGGCCTGGATCAGTGCGGCCATGCCCGGCGTGAAGGGTATCCGGATGTCGGCTTCGGGAAAGCAGAAGTAGCCACGGTCCGCGCGCATCACCCGAAAGTCGTGCGCCAAGGCCAACATTGCCCCTGCGCCGAAGGCGTGCCCGACCAGAGCGGCGGCGGTGGGGACGGGCAGGGTGAGCATCCGGGCCAGCATGCCCTGGACGCGTCCGACATACCACTGGGTCCGCT
>NZ_DATFZD010000361.1:0-8992 GCF_035314665.1 Mycobacterium sp.
CGCCGAACGGACGCCCCACTTGTCGAATGCGGTGCGCGCGAGAACTTGCCGATGGCGGCCGTCATCTCGGCGTTCGTCATGCACCAGCTGAACACGCGGCGCCCGTCCGGCCAGTGCGATCCAGCGTGGATCGCGGACCGACTCAGCGATCACGATGTCAGGCCGATGTTCGCGAATGCGGCGTCGAGCCGCCAGAGCCGCCGGCCAGGTCGAGGCAGTGCGGAACCGAGGATCGAGCACCAACTCGTAGTCACGCGCCGTATCTGACTCTGGATGTTGGTCGGTGGTCACCAATAGCACGTCGATGCCCCGCCCACGCAGCCCTTCAGCCTGCACGCGCGCCAGCGGACGCATCAACGGCGAAAGCCACAGCACTCGAAGTGCATTCGCGCTACCACGGTGATCGCGTGGGATGCTGGCCTTGGTCATCGCCGTCACCGTTTCGTGCTTTCATATATGGTCGAAACAGCTTCCATCCGACCAGCCTGGACTCGGAAGTTGTCTGCTGCCGGCCGCTCGGTCCCGTTGGATGCCAATGTCATCGCACTGTGCAGGGTTGGAAGAGGAAAGACGAGTTGACTGCCCCAATCGGCGATGTAGCTCAGCTGATCGGTGAGTTCGGTTTCCAGGTTCCACGGCAGCGCCAGCACCACATCTGGTCGATCGATGCTGAGAAGCCGGGGATCACGAATCGGGATGCGCGTACCTGGCGTGAAGCGCCCATGTTTGTATGGGTTGCGGTCAACGATGTACTCGAGCAGATCGCTACGGATCCCACAGTAATTGAGCAGGGTGTTGCCCTTGCTCGGTGCACCGTAGCCGATGACACGCTTACCGTCGGCGCGGCACTGGAGCAAGAACCTCAACAGACTGTGGCGCAGCGACTCGCTACGCCGCCGTAGTTGAAGATAACCGTCGACGCGATGTAACCCCGCGGCTTTCTCCATGCGCAACAAGCCCATCACCCGTTCGCTGGCCGGTGCGGCGATTCGCGCGGGCCGAGCCCAGATGCGAATCGAACCACCGTGCGTTGGAATCAGTTCCGCGTCGACGACAGCCAGACCGGCTGTGGCGAGCGCGCGTGTTGCCGAGAGCAGGGTGTAATACTGCAGGTGTTCGTGGTAGATCGTGTCGAACTGGCCTTGCACCACCAAGTTCAAGGCATGGTGCACCTCGATAGCTACCCAGCCCTCGTCGCTGAGTAGTCCGCGCAGCGCTTGAGTAAAGTCCAGCAGGTCCGGGATGTGTGCATAGACGTTGTTAGCGACCAACAGGTCCGCGGGGCCGTGTTCGGCGCGAAGTTCGCGCGCCAACCGCTCGTCGAGAAATGCGGAAACGGTCGGCACACCGCGGTCGCGGGCGACGGCGCCGACGTTCGCCGATGGCTCGATCCCCAGGCACCGTACGCCGGCCCGGACGACATGCTGCAGCAGATAGCCGTCATTGCTACCGACTTCGACCACGAATGAGCCGGCTGCCAGCCGCAGCCGCCCCAACGCGTCCTCGACAAAATCCTTCGCGCATTGCACACGGCTCTCGGAATACGATGAGTAGCATGGATATTCGGTGACGGTCTCCTCAGGCACGATCAGCGCGGGTATCTGCAACAGCAGGCAGTTCTCGCACAGCCGCAGGTGGAGCGGGAACGTCTCTTCGGGTAGATCGAGTTCGTCGATGGTGAGGAACTTTGCGCAAGGCGGAGTAGCCCCGAGGTCTAAGATGCCAAGCAGTCGATCCGAGTCGCACAAGCGGCAACGCAGCCGGGTCGCCGCTGTCGGCACGCCATTAGTTCCGGCGGGCGTCACGGCGCACCGCTTGCGCCACGGCTGTTTTGGTAGGCATACACCGGTAGCTCAGGAAGATGCTTGGCCACGCCGGCGAGGCACTCCTCGAGCACAGCGCGACGCTTGTACGGCGCGAACGCCCCAAGCAATGCAGGGGGCCCGGACCGCGGCGGGGGCACACCGCGGCCCGGGCGTTTCAGGTGGGCCCAGTCCAACTCGCACGTCATGCGATCACCTGCCTGCCGACGCAGCGCGGCCATCGTCGACCAATTGGCCGGACCAATCGCCATACTGGTCATCGCGTAAGGCTGATTTCTCAATCAACCGTCGCCGACCATGCGCACAGCGACCGAGGGGGAGCATGTTGTGGGTCATGACTCGGCCTAAACATTTGCCATCAGACCCGGTGGAATGCCGACGTCCGGCAGGCGTTGCGCCTCGAGCAATTGGTCGAGCAGCCGCCCAGGTGGCACCGCGACGTCGTCGTACGTCAGGGTGACGTCCTTGGGAACATCCCGGATGAGCATGCACCCCTCCGCCGCGCCGATCGGAAGCAATCGTTCGGCACGCGCGAGATGAGCCTTTTCCGCCTGCCCGTAGTAGTGGTAGCCGCCGAGCCGATCCAGCACAGTTCCGGCTTTGAGATCGACTTTGGCGGTCGTTACCGCCTCGACGTGGCGGGTCGGCAGCGCACGCACCGTCGCGTCGCCCATCAGCGCTGCCCGTGCCGCGGTAATCGGGACTTCGAAATGACAGAGGCGGTAAGGGGTGTGGAAGCTGTATAGCGGACCCGTGCCCAGCTTATACAGCTCTAGGTAATGCTGCTGCTTCGGATCATCCTGCGCACCAAGGCAATAGCTTCCCGGATTCGGCTTGGCGTGCACCACATAGTCGACGGCCCCGCCAAGTGCGAGCAGCTCGTCGATGTCGTAGCACTGGCTCAACTGGTCGACATGACCCCCATGGTTGCGGCCGAGCATTCCGCGTTTGTGTACAGACATTCCGGTGGCATTGGCGACGATCGATTGATCGACGCTCATCTTGGTGCCGTCGGCGAAGCTGGTGACCATCCATGGGTCCTGCCCCCAGCGCCGCGCAAACCCCTCTTGTGTAGTGGGATTGCGGTACGGATCGTGAAATCCCTTGATGTTGCCGCTGACCAGTGGAGTGATCCCGATGCTTCGTACGAAGCGGATCAGGTTCATCTGCGCGCCAGCCTGATCGCCGTCGCATCCGGTGAGCACCACACCTGCGCCGTCGGCCAGCCGGCCCAACTCGGCGCCGACGGTGGCGTCGAGTTCGGCATTCATCAACACCAGATGCTTGCCTCCGGCGAAGCAGTCCAGCGCGAGATGACAGCCGAGCTCGACTGACCCCGTCACATCAATAATGACTTCGATACCGT
Organism: Mycobacterium sp.; assembly: GCF_035314665.1. Taxonomy (GTDB): domain Bacteria; phylum Actinomycetota; class Actinomycetes; order Mycobacteriales; family Mycobacteriaceae; genus Mycobacterium. Next base: position 3,190 of record NZ_DATFZD010000361.1, read on the forward strand.
CGGTTTGCGTGATCGCATGGAAATCCTCGGTGACCGCTGTAACGCCTTGTCGGATTGCCTGGTTCAGCGCCGGTACACCTTCGGCAGCGATCGCATCGCTGTAACCGGCATCAATCAGCGCCTTGAACCCGCTGTCGGGATTTCGCACGGCGATTGCGGCCAATGTCATACCGGGGACACTGTTGACGATCTGGTTGACCAGGCCACGCCCCATGAACCCGCAGCCGGCCATCGCAACACGCACCGGATCGCCTTGGACCGCCCGCTCGGCCAGCAGTTTATCGACGCCCATCATCGCAACGCCACGCTCGCGACCGGTACCAACAGCGGCCAGCTCGCGTCCTCTTCGGAGATGACGGTGACCGACAACGGCCAATCGATGCCGAATTTCGGGTCATCCCAACGGAAGCCCTGCTCACTGTCAGGCGCGTAGGAACCGCTGACTTGGCAGTGGACTTCGGTGTTATCCGCCAACGTTTGAAAGCCGTGTGCGACATACGGCGGTATGAACAGGGCCCGACGATTGTCAGCGCTGAGCTGCACCATGACGTGCTCGCGGTAGGTGCGCGACTCGGGCCGGACGTCGACCGCAACGTCGACAATCGCGCCGCGGGTGCAGCGCACCAACTTGGCCTCGGCGTAGGGAGGTCCCTGACGATGCAGGCCTCGCACCGTGCCGCGGGTGTAATTGTAGGAGATATTCGTCTGCGCAACAGGCGAAAGCAGTCCATGGCTGTCGAATTCGTCGGAACAGAACGAACGCGAGAAGAAACCGCGATCGTCGCGATCCGGTTCGATGTCGACGATCATCACGCCTGCGATATCAGTGGGCGTGTATAGCACTGCAGCGCTCCTTCCATGACAAGCGCTCATCGACGTGCTCGCCATCTAGAAGCGTTGGCGCAACTACAGAACCCAGGTAAGCCTCGGCACCCGTGACAAGCACTCCCACAGTGATGTCCCTTCCGTTGTCTTGCTACCGACCGGCGCTAGTTGACCGAATAACTGTCGGTTTCCAATACGGCCTTCTCCACCGTGAACGCCTCGGCGTAGCGGGAGCGGCATTGCACCCCACGGACTCGCATCAGGCCAAGGAAAACCTCGTCATCAAACCAATCGCGGCCGGACTGAGACGGATAGCATTCGAGCGAGCCCCAGACCATAGGCTTAGCGACGAGAAGGTGCAAACCCATGATCAGCATGCAAAGCATCATACATACTTTTTGAATGGCATTAGGCCCTTAGATCGACTTTAGGTATTTTTACTTACGTGGCGCAGGCCGGCAGCTTGCGGGGTCCGAAAGGACGAGCAGGACGCCTGCCAGCGCTGTCGGCCTTAACCGGCAGAAAGCGGACGCTGCACCACGGCCGGACGGACGTTGTAACGAGCAGCCAGAGGAGAGCTGGTGCCTCCGCGCGCGGCCGTATTCGCCGTCGGAGCACCCAATGGGCCCGCGGGCGCGCCCGGCGCAACCGGCGGCGCAGCGCCGAGCCCGCCCGTCGCGCCGGGCAACGCCGAGGAAACCTGGCTGAATGCCGGAGCGGCAGAGGCCCAGCCCTGGGGCACCGACAACGCGCCGAGCGTGGCCGCCCTGCCCACACCCGCGGTCACAGCGGTTTCGCCCATTCCGGTTGAGCTGAAGGCACCGGCTCCCGAGCCCAAGCTAGGGTTCAGCGCCGATCCGAACACCTGGAATCCCCTGCCGAAGGCGCTGGTCGTCGGGCCAATCGAGTTCATCACCGAGGCCGCCGAGCCAAGCATCGATGCGGGCGAGGCGATGCCCGATACCAGGCTCGTCCCCGAAGTCACTGCCGTCGACGACGTGCTCAGGGTCGACAAGGTCGACAGCGGCGACGTGGACGACGTGGACGACGTCACCGAGACGGCCGACGCGAGCCCCTGCACTGCGGTGGGCATCGCGGCAGAACTCAGCGGCGTCGACAACACCGAACTCAGCGGCGTCGACAGCGCAGAGGTCAGCTGTGACACGACCTGCACGCCCGTGCCTGCCGACGTGGTGGCAGCTTGCGTGACCGCCGCGGCCAACCCGCCCAACCCGCTTGGGCTGGTCGTCTCCACCGGAGTCGCAAACGGTATCAACGTCGATGCAGCCGCAGCCGCACCAGCGTAGCCGTACATCGCCGTTGCATCCTGCGCCCACATCTCGACGTACTCGGCTTCGGTGGCCATGATCGCCGGGGTGTTTTGACCGAAAAAGTTCGTTGCGACCAGCATCAGCAACAAGGCCCTATTGGCCGCAATCACCGCCGGCGGCACTGTCATGGCGAACGCGGCCTCGTAGGCGGCCACGGCCGCCATGGCCTGAGCGGCCGCCGCTTCAGCCTGGGCGGCCGTGGTGCTTATCCACGACACATAGGGGGCGGCGGCAGCCGCCATTGACATCGAAGACGGCCCCAGCCACGACGCCGTGAGGTCCGAGATTACCGACCCGTAGGAAATCGCCGTCGAATACAGGTTGTCGGCCAACGCATTCCACGCCATGGAGGCAGTCAGCATCGGCCCCGATCCCGGGCCGGTATACATCAGCCCAGAATTGATCTCTGGCGGCAAGGCCCCGAAGTCCAGCATCTATGGACCGCCAGATCTGATCGCTGATGCTAAGCCCCCGAGTTCCACAGCTGCACCTTCCGAAATCTAAAGCGCCGCAACCGCGTTGACGAGCCGGGTGGCGCGAACCGCTGCGGCCGCATTTCCAGCCGTCGCCGCACCGACGCCCTGCGAGTTGCCGGCCGTCGACGCCTCTGGCCGCCTGGTCACGAACAACACGTGCGTCTCCTCACGGATCACTCTCGGCCCCTGCCGCGGGTTCCGCCGTCGCCTATCCCGCGATGGGGCGATACGCGGTTGCTCAGACCAGCCGTCTGCACAATCTCTATAATACATACTTTCCGATTGATATAGCGCTAGACAGGAAACTTGTAGTATTTTGAGCACATGGTTAATAAGCAGTGCATCGGGCGTCGGCCGGCAACTCACCCGCAGATTGAGGTATAGATGCGTTACGGACCGAAGCAGGCGGCTCAGGATGGCAATCGCGTCGCGTCGGTAACCGACTGCGGCCCGCTATTGCATTAAGCTCGTCATAGCAAGCCTCGAAACGAGGGGCCCTGTTGTCGACCATCTCGGCGGAGCGGCCAAGCGATTCGCCGTGATAGTGGTCAACTAATCGGCGCGCACGATTATTAGGTGGCCCAAGTATGACCGAGACAACCGACACCAGAGCGGATTCCACCCGCCAGCAGATTCTGCATGCCGCCGCTCATCAGTTCGCCCAGCTACCGTACCACCAGGTTGGGCTCGACGATGTCCTCGCCGAAGCTGAGTTGACCAAGGGCGCAATGTATTTCCACTTCCGCTCTAAGCATGCGTTGGCACTCGCCGTCATCGAAGACCAAGCCACCGAGGCCAAGGCGGTGATCGCGGCGCTGGAGGCCCGCAAGTTCTCCGGACTGGAGACGTTGATCGACTTCTCCTATCAGATAGCTGTTCGCGACATCAGCGAGGACATGGCCCGAGCGGGGTTCAATCTGCTCGAGCAGATTGGGCGAATCGAGGGACTACAGGCAGAACGACTAGCGGGCTGGATCGAGACCCTCACCGCCATCGCCGATCGTGCCATCGCCGAGGGCGACATCCTCGACGAATGTGAACCGCAGAATGTGGCACGTCTGATCGTGTCGACGTATATGGGGCTGCGCCAAACCAGCAACCTCGACGAGCCCGAGCGGTTCCTCGCACACCTCGAGAAGACTTGGGGGCTGTTGTTACCCGGCATCGTGCGTCGGGAGCGGATCGGTTACTTCCGTCAATTCATCAGGCGACGCACGGCAATCGCGATCGGCAGCACCTCAGCGCTGGCGGGTTCAGCGTGATCGCGAAGCCGGTCAGGCAATCCCGCGAGCGACCGGTGTGCAACAGCCGCCTGTTAGGCTTTCCCGCCGAGTGATGACTTGTCAGACGCCTAGGGTCCGGAGTCTCAGCGGAACTCCGGAGGTATAGGCGATGGCACGCCAGGTTCGATCCGAAGCGACACGGCGAAAGATTCTCGATGCCGCGATCGACGTATTCACTGAGGTTGGGTACACGGCCGCCGATCGGGGCACGATCATCGAGCGCACCGGGATGACCAAGGGTGCCTTTTATCACCACTTCGATTCCATGGAAGCACTCGCATCCGCGATCATCGACGAAGGCGCCAAGCTGGTCCTCGACGCCTTAGGTGCGATGTCTGACTCATTCTCACCGGCCCTGGAAAACATGGTGCACGGGTCATTCGTGGCGGCCAACCTGTTTGCTTCCGATAAGGTGGCTCGTACCGCCGAGCAGTTGACGCTTGCCTTCGGGAAGTTCAATGGCACCGGCGCCCAGGTCTACGCCAACTGGGTGGAGGGGATGGCCGCCCAGGTGAGCCGCGCAATCACGGAAGGTGACCTCCGAGAGGGCCTCGACCCGAAAAAGGTCAGCGAGGCCATCATCGGCGCAACATTTGGGACGCGGATACTGTCCCAGTCGACGCCGGACGGCGGCGACCTCATCGAGCGATTGACCCAAATATGGGAGCTGTTGTTCCCCGCGATCGTGACCGATACATCACTGGCTTACTACCGCGAGTACCTCGCCCGCGAAGCCCTCCGGCACGTCGAGCACGAGTCCGCGCCCTAACCGCGCGACGCGGACCCTAACACTCGTTAACCCAGAGATGCTCGGTCAGGTCCTGGAACGTCGCGAGTGCGATCTCATCGTCGCTGCGCCTCAGTGCCGACCTGCTCATCAGCGCACGTACGGTCGAGCCGTCCTGGTGAGCTAATTCGACGACCAAGTTCGCCAGCCCGTCGACAACCGAGAGCGCCGATTCCGTAGCCTGCGCGCCGTAGAAGATATCGTGGAACTTCAGCGAAACAACTTCATCGGCGTCACGGCCGACCATCTCGGCGAACGCGCCATTGGCGAACACGATCGTGCCGTCCTGCAGGACAGCCAGCGTGGGGATGGGAATCCGCTCCAACAACACCAGCGCCGGCAACTGCTCAAGAGTCGCCATTGGCGATTGGCTGGCCTTTGCGGTTCGGCGGCGCTCCATCGCCTGATTATTGTCCATGGTGGCGTGCGTGGGCGGCGAACCTGAGCCGAATGCTTTGCCGCAACCGTGCGGATAATGACACGCTGAAACACACAATGACGACATACAGAGATGCATGCGCAGGGCCACGATGCGGCCAGAAGCCGAGGAGGTTCTCTTGACATCGCAAGGCGAATCGGCGGTCCTCGTCCTGGCGGCCGGGGCCGGAACCCGGATGCGCTCGGACACCCCGAAGGTGCTGCATCCCCTCGCCGGCCGCACCATGCTGGCGCATTCACTGCACGCGATCGCCAAGATGGCGCCGCAGCACCTGGTCGTGGTGCTGGGTCAGGACTACGGCCAAATCGAACAGGTCGTCGCCGAGTTGGCCGGCACGCTGGGGCGTTCCATCGACACGGCAATACAGGATCGGCAGCTCGGCACCGGTCACGCTGTGCTCTGCGGCCTGTCGGCGCTGCCCGATGAGTTCGCCGGCGTCGTCGTCGTGACCTCCGGCGACGTACCGCTGCTCGACGCCGATACGCTGACCGATCTGGTCGCAGTCCACAACTCCCGCAGCGCGGCGGTCACCATGCTGACCACGACGCTGACCGATCCGACCGGCTACGGCCGAACACTGCGCACCCAGGACCACGAGGTGATCGGGATCGTCGAACAGGCCGACGCCACACCCTCTCAGCAGGAAATCCGCGAGGTCAACG
>NZ_DATFZD010000362.1:0-16628 GCF_035314665.1 Mycobacterium sp.
CACGACTCCACAACCGCCAACGCAGCCAACGGGCTGGCCTGGCGATATGGATCGCCGCAAACGCGCCCAACTTCCCAAACGTGCAGGTGGCGTCGTTCGGGACGAAGGGGCCGTGGGTTCGAATCCCGCCACCCCGACCGCGTTGTAGCACCGGAAAAGCCAAACACGTCGCCGTTACTGGCGACGTCTGGTGACCTGCCTACGGGATGACCAAGCTATTCGTCGCCAGCGGCGTCCCGAAGTACTCGGCGTGGGGATCGACGATTACGGTCTTGGCTTCGCCTTGCCGGACCAGGGCCTCGCTGGCCAACTGCTCGAACGAGATCTTCTCCGGCCCTCCGATGTTCTCGATGCCGCCCAGTGGACTGCCCTCTGCCACCCGGGCGACCTCGTCTGCGAGCTCCTTTGCGGCGATAGGCTGGATCAGCGCGTCCGGTACACGCACCTCGTCACCAACCGTCAGCGACGCCGTGATTGCGTCGGCGAACTCGGCAAACTGGGTGGCGCGCACGATCGAATACGGAACCGTCCCGTCTTCGATGAGCTTCTCCTGGGCGACCTTGGCTCGCAGGTAGCCACTCTTCGGCAGCTCGTCGCAACCGACGATCGACACCGCGACGTAGTGTCCAACGCCCGCGGACTTCGCGGCTGCAAGCAAATTGGTGGTCGACTTCGTGAAGAACTCCATCACCGGATCGTCGTCGAATGACGGCGAATTGGACACGTCGACAACCACATCGGCACCGGTCAGCACATCGGCGAGGCGTTCGCCGGTAAGCGCGTTGACGCCGGTGCGAGGCGACGCCGCGACCGCGTCTTGGCCATCGTGCTTCAGCTTTTGGACCACCTGTGAGCCCAGGATGCCCGAGCCGCCGATCACCACGATCTTCATGATTCGTCCCTCAGGAGAATGTTGGGGCCACATCAATCGGGAGTTTAGTCCGGGCGAAAAGGCTCGATCGCTGGGTAGATCCCATCACGGCGGCTGCCTCAGCGTCGAACTAGGACACTGTCATTGAGCCCGGGCAGCCCGGTGGCGCCCGCGTCGACGATGTCGTTCTCGACGTCGACGCGGGCATCGGGCACCGACTGTGCGATATTGCGCTCGTTGAGCCGTTCTCCGTCGGTAGATTCTGGCGCACTCGCACCGCAACGACATCAAGCCGGACGACCGACGCGCCGGCTTGCAGCGGGCCGGCTACGTCAAGCCGGGCGGGAGCATGCTGTAGAAGTCCGGGAGCCAGTCGTCCGGGGGGAAATAGTTGGCGATGTTGAAAATCTCAGAGGGAAACTGCGAGTTGGTCAACGTGTCATAAATCAGAGTGGGAGTCGACGAGCCCGCGTATTCGATCCAGTCCCCCGAGTCAGTCGGAGTCGAGTACAGGTAGTTCGTGAACTCGCCGGGGTCGGTGGTTATCGTGACGTGGTCACCATCCCCGAGGAACACGCTGAGATTCTGCAAGTCATACGTCGTTGCGCCGTCCACGGTTTTCGCACCGGGGCCGAGCACGACGTCATACACCGTCGCCCCGGCTAGCCCGTCGGAGTCGATGCCGCTGGGATTGTCCGCGGCCGGAGTGAAGTCGCCGAAGTGGTAAGTCACATCGTCGAGCTGCTGGGTTGAGAGATCCAACTCCGAGACGTCGTAGCTACCGGAGACATCACCAGCAAAAGAGGAGCCAGCCACGTCAACGTTGGTCGGCTGGTTGTCCGTCCACTCCTCGAAATACGGCCGGAATCCCTGATAGAGGACATCGGTTGGGCTACCGCCCGACACTAGAGTGCATTCGCCGAGATTGCACGGGTCGGCGTGGGCCAAGGGTGTCTGCAACAATGCGGCGGCCACAAGGCCACCGGCAGCCGCACCCACTGCCAACAAAAGACGACGTTGTTCCAACATAATGGCCCCCTCATAGCTATTGCAATCACGCCCAACAGGTTGGGAATTTCCGAAAATTACACCGACAGCGGTGTTGGAGTCCCGGAAAACATAAAACGGTTACAGTAATTTTCAAGGCCGTCAACCCTGCGGTCAGCCGCCTGCTGGTGGTGTGCGAGGTCGTCATACTTTTGGTATGCGAGGTCGTCATACTTTTAGTCGACGAATTGCACAGTTGTCGCGGTTACCGGAAACTTTGTACTGTGCTTCGTCGCGCGCGAAGGGTTGGTGGTGGGCGCCTTGATTTCGGACGTGTCGCTCTTCAATTTCGAAATGCACGAGCTCGGGCAGCTCAGAGATCGGCCAACATCCGCCGCTTCCTCCTGATCCACTGCGTAACTGTCAAAAACACTGGATGATCGCCGGGTGAGAGTCATTGTCACGGGCGGCAATAGCGGCGTCGGCAAGGCGACCGCCGCGGCACTCGCCGCCACTGGTCACAGCGTCATGATCGCCTGTCGCACCATTCCGAAAGCCGAGCAAGCCGCCGCCGCCATGGCCGGCGACGTCGAGATAGCCCACCTCGATCTCGCCGATTTAGCTAGCGTGCGCAAGTTCGCCGATTCGGTGGACGGCATCGACGTGCTGATCAACAATGCCGGCGTCCTGGGTCTGCCGCTGACGCGCACAGCGGACGGGTTCGAGGCGCAGATGGGCACCAACTACCTCGGCCATTTCGCGTTGACGTGTCTGCTCGGCGACAGGATCAAGGACCGGGTGATCTCGGTGTCCAGCTCGGCCTACGCGCTGAGCCGCCTGCACATCGACGACTTGAACTGGCACAACCGCAAGTACTCGAAGTGGGCAGCCTACGGGGAATCCAAGCTGGCCGTCATGCTGTTCAGCTGCGAGTTGGCACGCCGCGGAGTGCGGACGTACATGACCGATCCGGGCGCGACGGACACGGACATCAGCCGGGACACCACCGGTGTGCTGCCGTGGATACGGGAACACACCTATCGCCGGTTTCCCGCGCACAGCGCCGCGACGGGGGCGCGGTCCACCATTCAGGCGGTGACCACGGACCTGCCCAGCGGCAGCTATCTCGCGCCCCGCTTCAGCCAGTGGGGCAAGCCGAAGGCGACCAAGCTGCGCAAGAAGGCTCGGGACGCCGTGATGGCAGCTCAGTTGTGGGAATTGTCCGTCGAGCTGACCGGCTGCGACTGGCAGAACAGCGACGAGGGCTAGGCTGCCGGCGCGCGTTTGACAGGTGTGGATTCACGGGTAAACCGCTGCGTGACCCACACACGAGCGATGGTGGAACCCCGATTGCCCGCTGCAAACGGGCCGCTGTCGATGGCTGTGCGGCGCAGTCTCACCGAGCCGGCGCCGCGCGATCAGCTGACGCGTATCGGCGCCTCGGTGCGCGACTCCGATCCCTACGGCCTCGACCTACAGCTGGCCCTCTACATGTGCTACGAACTGCACTACCGGGGATTCGCCGGCGTCGACCCCACCTGGGAATGGAATCCGGGCCTACTGCATCTGCGCGGTCAATTGGAGCGGGTTTTTCTGGCCGGAGTGCACCGCGACGTTGGCGGCATCGAACCCGACCAGACCGCTGAGGCCGAAATGGATTCCCTCTCAGTCGAATCCGCCGGCGGAACCGGCCCTTCGTATTGGCTGCGCGACAGCGGAACGTGGGAGCAGATGCGCGAATACTTCGTGCACCGATCGTTGTACCACCTCAAAGAGGGCGATCCGCACGCCTGGGCTATTCCACGGCTCTCCGGGCAGGCCAAGGCGTCGTTCGTCGCAATCGAATTCGACGAATACGGAGCCGGGCGCGGCCCGCACCTCCACCAGCAGCTGTTCGCCGACTTGTTGACCGCCGCGGGCCTGGATTCAGGCTACCTCGCTTACCTCGACATGGTCCCCGCCGAATCGCTGACGGTGGTGAACTTGATGTCGCTGTTCGGCTTGCACAGGCAGTTACGCGGAGCCGCTATTGGGCATTTCGCAGCGACGGAGATCACTTCGCCGCCGGGATCGCGCCGGTTGGTCGAAGCGCTGCAACGCTTGGCTGCGCCGCAGGAATGTGTTGCCTTCTACAGCGAGCACGTCGAGGCCGACGCGGTGCACGAGCAAGTGGTACGCGTCGACGTGGTGGGCGATCTCGTCGCCCGAGAACCGCAGCTGGATCGCGATGTGGTGTTCGGTATCCGCGCGCACGCCGCTGTCGAAGATCGCCTGGCCGACGCGATCATGGCGTCATGGAAGGCCGAGAAGACGTCGCTACGACTACCGCTGGTCTGACCGAATCCGCGCAGGGCGGCAACGTCGATGGCTGGTGTCACACAGCGGATAGTTCTTGCTGCGTCGACAGGTGCAGATAGCCACCATGAATCGGTCGGACTCCACAACGTCGCCGCCTGGCGTCTCGATGCGCACCGGTCCGGACACCAACACCGGGCCGTTTGGAATCACCTGGACACGCACGCGCTCGGTCATGGCTTGTCCGCCCGAATCACCACCAGTTCTTCTGTCCGGCAGCCCTTTTGAATCCGGCCGGTGACTTCTAGCCAACCGGCACGTGCCGACAGTACTGGCCCGAACGGAACCAATTGGGAAGCAATGACTTCGGCATCCAAGCCAGTTGCCCGTAACGCACTGACCGACTTTTCAACATCGGACAACGTCGATTGCACCAACAGCAAGGAGCCGCCGTCGGACAGCAAGCTAGATGCCGACCCGCAGAACGGATCCAGCACCGACCGCCCGTCGACGCCGGCGTTCCAGGCCCAAACCGGCCCGGCCGTCATCGGGATCACCTCTGTGTCGCCGTCCGGTGGGGTGGGCACATAGGGCGGATTGGACACGATGACATCAAACGGGGCGAAATCCAGAGCGCCAGAATACGATCCCTCGCGCACATCGACGTCGACACCCGCGTGGACGGCATTGCCCCGCGAGCACCGCACCGCCTGTGGGCAGATATCGAGAGCAGTCACGCTGGCTGCACCAAATTCCGCCGCGGCGATTGCGACGACACCACTGCCCGTACAGAGGTCCAATATCCGCCGCCCCCGAGCCAGCTCGGTCTTTTCCAGCGTATCGATCAGAAGTTGCGAATCATGTTGCGGCGGGTAAACACCGTCGAAGTCAAACGAATCAAATGGTGCGGGGTAAGCAATGGTCACATCGGCCCTCCGAGGTCATGATCGCCGCGACGGTTACGGCTTGAGCTAACTCATGCCCACAATCCACGGCCTCGAAACCGGATTCGACAGCAAAGTAGCTAGGTACGCGCCGGCGCGTGGGCGAGTTGGTCGACAATTGCAGCGCAGAACGCCGGCAGGTCGGACGGTGATCGGCTGGTCACCAAATTCCCGTCGACGACAACCTCCTCGTCGACGATTTTGCCGCCGGCGTTGCGTATATCGGTGCGAATACTCGGATACGAAGTGAGCTTTCGGCCCGCTACCACGCCGGCTTCCACCAGCGTCCAGGGTCCGTGACAGATGGCAGCGACCGGCTTGCCCGAGTTGAGGAACGCGCCCACGAATGCGACCGCCGATTCATCCAGGCGCAGCTTGTCTGGATTCACCGTGCCCCCAGGCAGAATCAGTGCATCGAACTCGTCGACCGACGCATCCGAAACCGCCCGATCGACGACGAATGATCCGGCCGGTTCCAGATCGTGGTTGCGGGCTTGAATCTCACCGGTTTTCAGCGAGAGCAGCTGAACTTGTGCGCCTTCCCCGGTCAGCGCAGCGCGTGGCCGCTCAAGTTCGACCTTCTCCACACCATCGGCAGCCAGGATTGCTATTTTCTTGTCCTGCAATGAGTTTGACATCCAGATTCTCCTCTATGTCTTGTTAATCCCCGCAGTGGCTGCCGTTCGCAGGGCGGACAGCAATGGCTCAGCGGCCTCCTTGAGGAAGACATCTTGCGTGTCACCGCCGATTTGCAGCAGCGCGACGTCGGTGAAGCCTGCCTCCCAGTACGGACGCACCATGTCGACGATCGCGTCCAGGTCCGGACCGCAAGGAATGCTCTCCGCGACATCTTCCGGGCGGACGAACTGCGTCGCCCCAGCGAAACCGGCGGGCGTCGGCAGGTCGGCATTCACTTTCCAACCACCGCCGAACCAGCGAAACTGGTCGTGGGCGCGTTCGATCGCGGCGTCGCGATCGCGGTCCCAGCAGATCGGTATCTGCCCGATTACCCGGCCTCCGCCGGCGATGCCGGTACCCTGCAGCGCCGAATGCCAGGCACGGACGAGTGCTGCGTCGGGTTGGACCGCGACCAAGTGGTCGGCCAGGGTGGTGAATTTCTCGATGGCCTTCGACCCGCCCATCGCTACCGCAAGGCCGACCGGAACGTCCGGCAAGTCCCACAACCGCGCCGAGTCCACCTGGTAGTAGTCGCCACGCCAGTCGACCAGGCCACCGCCGAACAGCGCGCGGATGATCTGGATAGCTTCCCGCAGCATGTCCTGCCGTTGCGTAATGGCCGGCCAGCCTTTGCCGACCACATGCTCGTTGAGGTTCTCGCCGCTGCCGAGTCCCAGCGTGAACCGGCCGTCAGCGAGGATCTGCACGGTCGCCGCCTGCTGCGCGACGATCACCGGGTGGTAGCGCATGGTCGGGCAGGTCACATAGGTCTAGAGGTCTACCCGGTCGGTTGCTTGTGCTACCGCTCCGAGCAACGCCCAGGCGTTGGGCGCATGACCTTGCGATGCCAGCCACGGCGAAAAGTGGTCACTGCAGACCTCGAAGTCGAAACCTAGGTGTTCAGCCGAGACCGCATAGTGGACAAGATCTTTCGGGCCGTTCTGTTCCGTCATCAGGGTATAGCCAAACCGTGTCATGCCACATTGGGTACCCCTGCATTGCCGGAGCAAACGACTCTTAGGTTAAAGGCGGTCCTTGACGGCAGCGGACAGACGCGCCCCGTCGGCCTTGCCCGCCGCCAGCGCGGTGGCGGCCTTCATCACTAGGCCCATCTGCTTCATGCCCGGCCGCTCGCCCAACTGCTCAGCGACCTGCGCCATGGCGGTGTCGACGACCTCAGCCAGCTCGGCTTCGCTGAGCGGGGTCGGCAGATAGTCGTCAATGACCCGGGCCTCGGCGTGTTCGTTGGCCGCGAGCTCGCCGCGACCGTTCTGGGTGTAGATCTCCGCGGCCTCGTTGCGCTTCCTGGACTCCTTGGCCAGCACCTTGAGCACCTCGTCGTCGGAGAGTTCGCGCGCCTCTTTGCCGGAGACCTCCTCCGTCTGAATCGCGGCCAGCAACATGCGCAACGTCGCGGTACGCAACTTGTCCTGCGCCTTCATCGCATCGGTCAGATCTGCCCGCAGCCGGGACTTGAGTTCCGCCATAGTCAGAGACGCTACTAGCCGCACCACTGTCGGGCAGTGACACCGCGCGCATCGCGGGACGTTGAGAAATGATCCGGTGCTCGACAGTATGGAGCCATGACCCGCGCCGACGACGATGCAGCGCGAAGCGATGCGCAGGGGCGGCGCTCATGACCAACGTCGGCGGCTCTACCAGGTGAGTGCTCCGCCGCCCGATTACCCGGACTACCCGGACTACCCGGAATACCCCCCGCTCGGTTACCGTCCCCTCGCATACCCACCGCCGGGCCATCCGTCATGGGGCCCTCCGCCCGGCTACGGCCCGCCCCCCAGCTATCCGCCACCAGGTGGCGGCTCCTCTCCGCCGTGGGGCTACCCGCCGCCTGGCTACCCGGGTCCGCCACCGAGCTATCCACCCGCTCCCGGTTATGCCTGGTCGTCCGGCTATGGCAGTCCGCCGCCGCGCGGTTTTGGAACACTCACGCCGGGGATAATCCCGCTGCGGCCGTTGAGCCTCAGTGACATCTTCAATGGCGCAGCCGCCTACATTCGGACCAACGTCAAGGTCGTCTTGGGGCTGACCGCGATCATCGTGGTCAGCATGCAGATCATCACGTTGATCGCCGCCGCCGGACCCCTGGCTGCGGCGAGTCGCCTCAGAACGGCCCCGGCCGACGAACTCAGCGGCGGTGACGTCACCGCCTGGCTGCTCTCGACAGGGCTCGCCGGCCTGGTCGGCTGGCTGGCCGACATCTTGCTCAGCGGAATGCTCACGGTCGTCGTGGGCCGGGCGGTGTTCGGCTCAACAATCGGTGCCGGCGAAACATGGGCCAGGATTCGTGGGCGGCTGCCAGCATTGATCGGGCTGGTCGCCGTGGAGTCAGTTGGGCTGATAATGCTGAGCGGCCTGGTGGGGCTGATCATCGCGGCGGTCGGTGCCGCCGGCAACTCAGGCGCGGGTGTTCTCGTCGGTTTGCCCCTGGTGCTGATGTCGGTGGCGGCGGTGGTCTACTTCTACACGGTCCTGTCGTTCGCGCCGGTGCTGATAGTACTGGAGCGGCTGCCGGTGTTCGATGCGATCATGCGATCAATTACGTTGGTCCGCAACAGTTTTTGGCGAGTGCTGGGCATTCGGACCTTGACCTGGGTGGTGGTGGCTTTGGTCGCCGGTGCCGTCGCGGCCCCGTTCAACTTCGTCGGTCACTTGCTGGTCGGACCCGGCGGTCCGTTGCTGATCGGCGCGATCGTGGGGGCGGTCGGATCGGCGATCGGCCGGATCATCACCGCTCCATTCAGTGCCGGCGTCGATGTCTTGCTCTACACCGACCGGCGGATCCGTTCCGAGGCATTCGATCTGGTCTTGCAGACCGGCGCCGCCGGTGGTCCCGCGCGCATGCAGCCGGCGACCTCCACCGACTATCTCTGGCTGACGCGGCCGGTATAAGGACGAGCGAGTATGCCCGCCATCGACGTCGACCGCGATACCGCACACCAGGCCGCCCAGCGTGAACTCGACAAACCGATCTACCCCAAGGGCTCGCTGACCCAACGGCTGCAGGAATGGATCCATGAGTTGCTCTTCCGCCTTCTCGAAAAAGGCTCGTCCGTGCCGGGCGGATGGTTCACCATCAGCGTGCTGATCACCTTGCTGATTGTGGCGATAGTGATCGCCATCCGCATCGCCCGGCGTACCATCCGTACTCGTCACGGTGCCGACTACCAGCTATTCGATACCGGTCAGCTCAGCGCCGACCAGCATCGAGCTATTGCGGAACACCTTGCGGCCGAAGGTAATTGGACCACAGCCATTCGACATAGGCTGCGTGCCGTGGCCCGCGGCCTCGAGGAGACCCGAATAGTGGACCCAGCACCCGGCCGCACCGCCAACGAGCTGGCCCACGATGCCGGCGCACATCTGCCTCACCTGGCATCCGAATTATCCCAAGCGGCAACCGCCTTCAACGACGTCACCTACGGCGAACGACCGGGTACACCGGCCGGCTATCAGATGATCGTCGACCTCGATGACCACCTGCGATTGCGGTCCGCCGTCGGCCGACCCGGGCCGGATCAGCCCGCCACCGTTGACTTATGGGCGCCGGTTCGGTGACCGTCACCGACGAGGTTATCCCGGTGCGCCGACGGCGGTCATGGCGCTGGGTGCTACTCGCGTTGGCCGCCATCTGCGTCGTCGCCGCGATCGGCACTTACCTGACCGCACCGCGTCCAGGCGGGCGGATGGACCCGGCCTCGACCGGACCCGGCGGCGCCCACGCGTTGGTCACGCTGTTGCGAGACCGCGGTGTCACCGTTGTGGTTGCCACCAGCGTCGCCGAGGCCGAAAACGCCGCGCGCCCAGGAACACTGCTGCTTTTCGCCCAGACACAGCGCGTCGCCAGCGATTCGCTGCTTCACCGGCTGGCCGCTATTCGGAGCGATCGCCTACTGGTGGAGCCGACCTCGCGAGCCCGTGCCGCCCTGGCCCCCGGCATCCGCCACGGCGGCGACACCGAGCCCGACACCAAGCCGGATTGCGGGCTGCGCGAAGCGGACCGGGCAGGATCGGTGGATTTCGGGCCATCCAATGCCTATAGCGCTGTCGGTGGCCGGGCGGTTACCAGCTGCTATGGCGGAGCACTGGTCCGCTACCGAGACGGCGACCGGACTGTGACAGTGGTCGGCAGTGCCGACTTCATGACCAACAAGGGCCTGCTGAACGCCGGTAACGCCGCGCTGGCGTTGAACCTCGCCGGCCAGCAACCCCGGCTGGTCTGGTACGCACCGCAGCGGGTCGAAGGCGAATCGTCGGGTTCGACAACCATTTTCGGTCTGATCCCCGACAACGTCATCTGGGTGGTCCTGCAGCTGTGGCTGGTAGTGCTGCTGATCGCACTGTGGAAAGGCCGTCGAATCGGTCCGCTGGTCGCCGAGGAACTCCCCGTTGTCGTACGTGCGTCGGAGACGGTCGAGGGTCGCGGTCGGCTATACCGGTCACGGCGCGCCCGCGATCGCGCCGCACTTGCACTACGCGCCGCCACACTGCAGCGACTGCTGTCCCGGCTCGGGCTGGGTGCCGACACATCGGCGTCGGCGGTGGTGCTCGCCGTTGCGCAACGCAGCAGAACTCCTGAAGAGTCGGCGCGGCACATCTTGTTCGGTCCGCCGCCGGCTTCCGATGCCGATTTGATCCAGCTCGCCCGCGCACTCGACGACATCGAAAGGCAGGTCGCACAAGCATGACTCAACCGCGCCACACCTCCGCCCAACCGCCGGTGGCGGACTCGGCGCGTCATGCGTTACTGGCGTTGCGCAGCGAGATCGGCAAAGCCGTCGTCGGGCAGGACGCGGTGATCAGCGGGTTGGTGATCGCGCTGTTATGCCGCGGTCACGTCTTGCTCGAAGGTGTTCCAGGCGTGGCGAAGACGCTGCTAGTGCGATCGCTGGCCGCCGCACTCCAACTGGAATTCAAGCGGGTTCAGTTCACGCCGGACCTGATGCCCGGCGACGTCACCGGATCGCTGGTCTACGACGCCCGCACCGCCGCGTTCGTCTTTCGAAGCGGCCCCGTTTTCACCAATCTCATGCTGGCCGACGAAATCAACCGCACGCCACCGAAGACCCAAGCAGCCCTGCTGGAGGCGATGGAAGAGCGTCAGGTCAGCGTGGACGGCGAGCCGAGAGCGCTGCCCGACCCGTTTATCGTCGCCGCGACGCAAAACCCGATCGAATACGAAGGCACTTACCAGTTGCCGGAGGCGCAGTTGGACCGGTTTTTGCTGAAACTGAATGTGCCGATACCGCCACGCGATGCCGAAATTGCCATCCTCGGTCGCCACGCACACGGCTTTGATCCCCGCGACTTGTCGGCGATCCGACCCGTGGCCGGGCCGACCGAGCTGGCAGCGGGCCGCGACGCGGTGCACCGGGTACTTGTCGCCGACGAGTTGCTGGGCTACGTCGTCGACCTCGTCGGCGCGACCCGCCACTCGCCGGCGCTGCAACTGGGTGTCTCACCGCGCGGCGCCACCGCATTGCTGGCCACCGCGCGGTCGTGGGCGTGGCTGTCCGGACGCAACTACGTCACGCCCGACGACGTAAAGGCCATGGCCCGGCCGACACTGCGGCACCGGGTGATGCTTCGGCCGGAGGCGGAGCTGGAGGGTGCCACGCCCGACGGCGTGCTCGACGGCATTCTGGCCTCGGTCCCGGTGCCGCGCTAGTGATCCTGACCGGGCGCACCGGGCTGGTTGCACTCATCTGCGTTCTGCCCATTGCGCTATCACCATGGCCGGCAACATCTTTCGTTGTGCTGCTGGCGGCGGTGGTCATCGGGGTGATCGCCGATGTCGGTTTGGCGGCCAGCCCCACGCGCTTGCAGTACACCCGCATGCCCAACGGCTCGGTGCGACTCGGCGAAACGGTGCATACCGGTCTGCTGATCCACAACGCGGGCCGACGCCGGTTCCGCGGGCAGGTTCGCGACGCCTGGGCGCCGAGCGCGCGCGCCGAACCGGCTGCCCACGCCGTCGACATCGCCGCCGGTCAGGTGCAGCGCGTGGACAACCGCCTACGCCCCGTCCGCCGCGGTGATCAGCGCGCGGCGGTGGTGACCGCACGGTCTATCGGCCCACTCGGGATGGCGGGGCGGCAGCGCTCGCGTCCGGTGCCCGGCCAGGTCCGGGTGCTGCCGATGTTCTTGTCGCGCAAGCATCTGCCGTCGCGCCTGGCCAAACTCCGCGAGATCGACGGGCTGCTGCCGACCTTGATCCGGGGGCAGGGCACCGAGTTCGACTCGCTGCGAGAGTACGTCGTTGGTGACGATGTCCGATCAATCGACTGGCGGGCAACCGCACGTCGGGCCGACGTCGTGGTGCGGACCTGGCGTCCCGAACGTGACCGGCGGGTCGTCATCGTTCTCGACACCGGACGCACGGCTGCCGGCCGTGTTGGTGTCGATCCGACGGCCAGCGATCCCAGTGGTTGGCCCCGGCTCGATTGGTCGATGGATGCCGCTCTGCTGCTGGCGGCGCTGGCCTCGCGAGCCGGTGACCATGTCGACTTCCTGGCGCACGACCGGGTGACCCGGGGCGGTGTGTTCGGCGCGTCACGAACCGACCTGCTGGCACGTCTGGTCGATACGATGGCGCCGCTGCAGCCGGGGCTGGTCGAATCTGATTCCACTGCAATGGTTTCCGCCATTGTCCGGCGAACACGGCGCCGAGCGCTGGTCGTGCTGCTGACCGACCTTAACGCGAGCGCTCTCGACGAGGGCCTGCTGCCGGTACTGCCGCAACTCTCGGCCAAGCACCGGGTGATCATCGCCGCGGTTGCCGACCCGCGCGTCGAGCAACTGGCCGTCGGGCGCGCCGATGCGGCAGCGGTGTATGACGCCGCGGCGGCCGAGCATTCCCGAAACGACCGGCAAGCCATCGCCTCGCGGCTTCGGCGCGGCGGGGTCGATGTGATCGACGCGCCGCCCACCGAACTCGCGCCGGCACTGGCCGACCGTTACCTGGCGATGAAGGCCACCGGCCGGCTCTAATTCAGCCGGTTGGCACCACATCCGGTGCATCGGCGATATCGCCGGTTTCGCCAGCGCGAACCGCCCGTCGACCGAAATAGACGATGTAACCCAAAAACCCTGCTTCGGCGAGGATTCCGATGCCGATCCGCAGGAAGGTGGGTAGCGGCGACGGGGTGACCAACGCCTCGATTGCACCCGAGACGAGCAGCACCACAACCAATCCCACGGCGACCGCGACCACGGCACGGCCCTGCTCGGCGAGCACCTGTCCACGCGGGCGATGACCGGCCGCGATCACCGACCACCCCAGCCGCATTCCAGCGGCGGCCGCCAGGAAGACCGCGGTCAACTCCAGCAGGCCATGCGGAATCAGCAATCCCGCCATGACGTCGCCCCTCCCGGCCTGAAACATCAGACCGGCCACGACTCCGAGGTTGGCGGCGTTTGAAAACAACACAAACGGGATCGGCAGACCCAGCAGCACGGAGAATGCAATGCACTTAGCGGCCACCCAGGAATTGTTGACCCAGACGTGCAGCCCGAACGCGGCGGCGGAGTGCTGACTGTAGTACGAGGCGAAGTCGTGGTTGACCAATTCGTCGATCTCGCTTGGTGTTCCGATCGTGGATTGGACTTCCGGACTGCCGATCACCCACACCGCGATCACCGCCACGACCGCGAAGAACACTACTGCCGTCGCCAGCCACCACCGCCAGGCACGGTAGGCGACCACCGGAAATGACACCGTCCAGAACCGGGTGAATTCGCCAGACAGCGGGGCGTGGGCACCGGTGACCGCGGCACGGGCACGCGCCACCAGACTCGAAAGGCTGCCGACCAGGGCTGAATCTGACGAACCCGAGCGCAGCATCGACAAGTGCGTGGACACCCGCTGATAGAGCTCGACAAGTTCGTCGATCTCGGCGCCCGTCAACTGCCGGCGCCTTTTCACCAATCGTTCAAGGCGATCCCAGGTGTCGCGGTGAGCGAGCACGAACGCATCGACGTCCACCACTGCGAGCCTAGCGGCGATCGCAAACTCGGCGCGGCCGCGTGCAGCGGGTCGCCGCCGGAAGTTAGCCGGGTAGCGTCGGCAGTATGCCCGAGGTGGTGACCGGAGACGCGGTGGTGCTCGATGTGCCAATCGCGCAACTTCCGGTGCGGGCGGTCAGCGCACTGATCGACATCGCCGTCGTCGGCATCGGCTACCTGGTGGCACTGATGTTGTGGGCGGCGACGCTGACCCAGTTCGACAAGGCCGTGACCGCGGCGATCATGATCATCTTCACCGTGCTGGTGTTCGTCGGCTATCCCCTCGCCTTCGAAACCGCAACGCGGGGTCGCTCGATCGGCAAGATGGTGATGGGACTACGGGTCGTATCGGAAGACGGCGGCCCGGAACGGTTCCGCCAAGCGCTTTTTCGCGCACTGGCGTCGGTCGTTGAGATCTGGATGCTGTTGGGGAGCCCCGCGGTGATCTGCAGCATGCTCTCGCCGAAAGCCAAACGGATCGGCGACGTCTTCGCGGGTACGGTGGTGATCAGTGAACGCGGGCCGAAACTGGGGCCACCGCCGTTGATGCCGCCGGAGCTGGCCTGGTGGGCGTCGTCGCTGCAGCTGTCCGGGCTGGGCGCTGAGCAAGCCAACGTTGCACGCCAATTCCTGTCCCGTGCACCGCAACTCGATCCGGCCCTACGCGATCAGATGGCCTACCGGATCGCCGGCGAAGTTCTGAGTCGGGTCGCCCCTCCGCCGCCGCCCGGGACCCCGCCGCAACTCGCCCTTGCCGCCGTGCTGGCCGAACGCCACCGTCGGGAACTCGCGCGGTTGCGACCCTCCCCGACCGGGCCGATACCCGGCCCGCCGCCCGCGTCGCCAGCCTGGCCCCCGCCATCCACAGGCGGCTTTTCCCCGCCCCGCTAGCTACTGCGCGACCGCGACGGCAAGGATGCCGATGTCGGCGGCCAGCAGTGCCAACGCCACGACCGGGACCACCACGCCCCACCGTCGCTGCGCGGTGAAAAACGAAGCGATGACGGTCAGCGCCGCCACCACCGGGGGTCCGTAGAGCAGCACGTTAGGGCTGATCCAATTGGGCTCAGGGTGCGGGCATTGCTTGTCGCTGCAGGCGGCGGTGCTCATCACGGCGCCGAAGAAATACACCATGACAACCCCTGCGCCCAGCACCGTTAACAGCGCCAGTGCCCAGTTCATCCATAACCGCAGACGCTTGCTGCGATCGGTGTTGGCGGTCGAGGCGGGCTGCTTGTCGGGGGCTTTGTGATCACTACCCGCGTCGATCGTCACATCGCGGTTTTCCTCGTTCATCACTGGTGTCCTACCCCGCTGACGCGGGCCACAAACCCGCTGCAAACCTGGCGCGCCAAAATCAAACGTTGCATCACGATAGTATTCGATATATCGTGATTGTATCGGTAGCGCATCGGGCGCTACCGTTCCAGAAACGAGAACACATATGAACAACCCATTCCCCCATGTAGAGGGGCAATTCCCCGGGGGCCCCGGAGCACAGGGCTTCGGCTTCCACCCCCATGCCCGGCGTGCATTGCACGAGCAGCGCAGGCAGGCCCGTCGCGAGTTCCGCGACTACGTCCGCGGTCAGGATGCCGGCCACGACGGGCCGTTCGGTCCGGGTTTCGGCCCGGGCTTTGGTCCCGGCTTCGGCCGGGGTTTCGGGCCCGGCTTCGGCCGGGGTTTTGGCCCCGGCGGCTTCGGCCCCGGCGGCTTCGGCCCCGGCCCGCGCGGTAGACGGCGTGGCGGACATGGTCCGCGCGGCCGCCGTGGCGACGTGCGCGCCGCCATCCTGGTGCTGCTGACCGAGCGGCCGATGCACGGCTACGAGATGATCCAGGAGATCGCCGAGCGCAGCCAGGACCTGTGGCGCCCCAGCCCGGGCTCGGTCTACCCGACCCTGCAGCTGCTGGTTGACGAGGCACTGATTACCGCCACGGAATCCGAAGGCAGTAAAAAGCTCTTCGAGTTGACCGATGCCGGCAAGGCTGCCGCGGAGAAGGTCGAGACGCCGCCGTGGGACGAGATCGCCGACGGTGTCGACCCGGCCCATCTGAACCTGCGGGCGGCCGTCGGCCAACTGTTTGGCGCCGTCGCGCAATCCGCTCACGCCGCCAGTGCTGAGCAGCAGCAACGCATCATCGAGATCGTCAACAACGCTCGTCGCGAGATCTACACGATCCTCGGCCAAGACGACTGATAGCTCACCGAGGGCGGGGACTCCACGCGGAGTCCCCGCCTTAGGCGTGTCAGGACACGTCGACCCAATCCAGGGTGCGCTGGACGGCTTTGCGCCAACCCGCATATCCGCCCGTGCGCTCGTCGTCGCTCCAGCTTGGCGTCCACCGCTTGCCCTCCTGCCAATTAGCCCGCAGGTCGTTGGGGTCGGCCCAATAGCCGACTGCCAGGCCCGCGGCGTACGCCGCGCCCAACGCGGTGGTCTCCGCGATCACCGGCCGCACCACGTCGACGCCCAGTACGTCGGCTTGGATTTGCATGCACAGGTCGTTGGCGGTGATCCCGCCGTCGACCTTCAGCACTTCAAGGCGCACACCCGAATCGGCTTGCATCGCGTCGACGACGTCGCGGCTCTGATAGCAGATCGACTCCAACGTCGCGCGGGCCAAATGCGCGTTGGTGTTGTAACGCGACAGCCCCACGATCGCCCCGCGGGCATCGGAGCGCCAATACGGTGCAAATAACCCCGAAAACGCCGGCACGAAGTACACCCCACCGTTGTCGTCGACTTGGCGCGCTAATGCCTCGCTCTGCGCAGCTCCGCTGATGATGCCCAACTGGTCGCGCAGCCATTGCACCGCCGAGCCGGTCAC
>NZ_DATFZD010000363.1:0-25242 GCF_035314665.1 Mycobacterium sp.
CTCGCTGAAGGACTACTACTCCGCGCTGACCGAGGCCGAGCGGGGAGAGCGTGAAGAGTTCGTCGTGGACGCCTGTTACCTGATGCGCGACCGGTTCCGCGGCGAGGAGGTCTTCGAGACCCTCGGCATGGACGTCCAAGCCTGTGCTGAGTGGGTCG
The DNA here is from genome assembly GCF_035314665.1 of Mycobacterium sp. Lineage (GTDB taxonomy): Bacteria > Actinomycetota > Actinomycetes > Mycobacteriales > Mycobacteriaceae > Mycobacterium. The sequence continues at coordinate 159 of NZ_DATFZD010000363.1, forward strand.
ACACGTCGCCGCTGATGATCCAGTTCCGCTCGCACCTGTTCAGCCGCATCGTGCCGATCGTCAAGGACATCGGGTTGTGGGGCGACAAGGTGCAAAAGGCCTTCAGGGACATGGGTGTGCTCGACATGGCCGGCTTCGACATCGAGGCGCTGATGAAGGCCGATGAGGATCAGGCAGACGCGCTGGAGAAGGCACACGCCGAGATGGCCGACCGGGCCCTCGAGGTGGACGAGGTGATCGCGGCGGGCGCGGGCTAACCCAATGTCCGGTTTGTCGAGGCGGGCGGCGCACCTGAACTGCTCGACGAACTGAACAGGGCGATGTTCGGCAGGCGGCAGTTTCCCGCCGCCTGGCTCGCCAGGTAGATCATTGCCCGTCGGGAGGGGAAGGCGGAGGATTCGAATCGGGAGAATCCGCGTTGTCGCCGACAGCTCCACATGGGGTTGGTGCGTTCAGGCCGAACTGGACGCCGAGCATCCGGATAGCGAAGCAGACCGCCGCGGCTCCCAGAGCGGTCGGCAGTCCGTAAATACCCATCCGCATAGCTGCGACGGTGATCGCTGCGGCGACCAGTGCGGGGATCGCATATAACTCGCTGCGAAGCACCGTTGGAATCTTTCCGATGAGTGTGTCCCGAATCGTGCCACCACCGGTGAATACTTCGTCAGAGCTCCGTGGGGCGCTGTCGCGGAAGTCGTGGATGAGAACGAAACATAACGAACGCCCTGCCGGTGTCGTCCGCGGTTACCACGCCGCCTGATGGCCGACTCAATCCCTTGGAAAGATGAGACAGGGCAAAATCGTGTTGTTGTTCGACGCGAAGGGTGACACGATCGAGTTCCGCTATCTAGCTTGGCAGGACGGCTCAGGGACGTGCACCTCAGTAGTCATCACCGGGATACTCTCGCCAAGATCTTCAGCCATCCGACCAGCGGCAATATCGAGTGGCGTGAGGTTTTGTCGCTGCTCGATTACGTCGGAACGACGACCGAAGAGCGCAACGGCAAATTAAAAGTGACGTTGGGGCCCGGAACCGAGGTGCTCGAGGCGCCGCGCGGGAAAGACATCGACGAGCAGATGATCGTTGACCTGCGCCGACTGCTCAGGCAGGCGGGCTTCACACCGGGTGACGGAAACGCCGACACCAGATGAAGGCTGCCCCGACGTTTTCGTCTTATTGGTCGCGACATCGTTATCAACGCGCTACGACCAAGACCGGTTGAATCGACGACTACTTAGGCGCTTAACGACGATGTGCGGGCTGCAATCCGTCACCACCGAGACCGCGATCGTTGACAAGCCTGCCGACGAGGACGAGCGCGCCGGCCACCACCCCCGGTCCTACTGGCCGTGGGTGTTTCGCGTGTGCGGCCGCAACGCCTGCTGCTAGAAGCATTGAGTGAGAGAGTCGTCGTATAGCCATGTTTCCGCAGACGCCGGCGGCGACAGCTTTCAGTGGCTGCCCGCTTCTACTCGCCCGCGTTACTCAACCACTGCGTCCGTTCGTATTTGTCGGGAGCGATGTACGGCGCAGCGCGCGGCATCGCCTTCGACGACGAACTCTATTACGTTTCGGCGCTGCTTCGCGACATCGCTCTCACCGAGCCATTCGACAGTCACCGAGTGTCCTTTGAAGAGGCGGGCGGGGATCTAGCATGGTTGTTCGGGGTAGCGGCCGGCTGGCCAGCTGATCGGGCGGCCAGGGCATCGGAGATCATCGTGCTACACATGCGCGACGACGTCTCTTCGACCGCTGACCCCGAGTCCCACCTGCTGCAGGTCGCTACGAGCTGGGACGTAGTCGGGCGGCGACCGGAAGAGTTCCCGGCGGAGGCAAGGGCGCAGACACTCGCGCGATATCCCAGGCAAGGATTCGGTAGCGAATTCCTGGCGTGCTTCGAAGACCAGGCGAGACGCAAGCCGGACAGTGCCGCCGCCGCGAGGGTTGCCAACAATGCTGCCGATCGCATTAAGGCCGACCCACTCGACGGCTAGGTCTAACGCCGCCGCAAAACCATCACGTTGTCGGTGAGGACCGCCTGCTGCCCCTCCGGTCCGAGCGCGTCGCGCTCGACAGCTCCGACCCTGATCCGATCCCATTGAGAGTCATCGAGATTCAACGACGACACGACTTCGTCGGCGGTCGGGAATTCATGGCGATGGTGATCCAGCTTCGACGCCCACGGCGGTGCCCCGCCATGATCCACCACCACCAGCGTGCCGCCCGCCACGACGGCCTCAGCCGCCCGTCGCAGCAGCCGCGTGCGATCCAACGGGACTGTCGCCAGATGATCGTCACGTACCACGCTGATCCCGGTTCACCATCCGAGGAAAGCCTGCGTCTGCTCGCCAGCCTGACAAGCTGAAGACGGGTTTATCGCCCGGGGGCGTTTTCGTTTGTGCCTGGCCACTCACCAGCAGGTGTAGCCGCCGTCGATCACGATGTCGGAACCGGTCATGTAGCTCGACGCGTCGCTGGCGAGATAGAGGTAGATGCCGACGAGTTCCTCGGGCTGGCCCAAGCGTCCGAGCGGGATCTTGGGTTCCCACAACGCGTGGTACTCGCTGTAGGGCTCGACCAGTTCGGTGAGGATGTAGCCGGGGCTGACGCTGTTGACCCGGATGTTGTGGGGCGCGAACTCCATGGCCATCGCCTTGGTGAGGTGGATGACGGCTGCCTTTGAGGCGCAGTAGTGGCCGACCTGCTGCGGGGTGTTGACGATGTGGCCCGACATCGACGCCGTGGTGATGATGGTGCCGGCGCGTTGCTGGGCGACCATGGCCTTCGCCGCGGCCTGTGCAGTGAGAAAGACGCCGTTGACGTTGGTGTTCTGGATGCTCTGGAACTCCTCTAGCGGCATGTCCAGCAGGCTGTTGAGGGTGATGATCCCGGCGTTGCACACCGCGATGTCGATCCCGCCCAACTCGTCGGTGACCCGGTTCAGCATGGCGGCCACCAGCTCGGGCTGGGTGACATCGCAGGTGATGGGGACGGCCTTCCCGCCGCCGGCAGCGATCTCCGCGGCCACTTCCTGCAGCGGCTCATCATGTCGGGCCGCGATCGCCACCGCCGCGCCGGCTTGCGCGTAAGCCAGCGCCACTTGCTTGCCGATACCGCTGGAGGCGCCGGTCACCAGAGCGTTCTTGCCATCCAGCCGGAACAGATTCATCACGTTCACCCGGGAACTTTATCGCTGTCGTTTGACGATCAATGGCCCTTTCCCAACCTCTCGACACGCCCTATCGACCGGTCGGTGGCGGCTGTGGCGCACATCATCGTGCCTGGACAACGGGGGTATGCCTGGCCCGGCGGGGGTGGGCTCGGGGGAGGTAGTTGATTCCCGTGGGACCATGGTCAGGTAATCCTGTGTGTAGGGGAGTGTTGTGTCGCCGGTCCGTTGGCTGCGGGCACTCGCCGTCGTGGGTGCGACGGCGCTGCTCTTGGCATCGAGTTGTAGCTGGCAGCTGGGCCCCTACATCCCGAAGGGCGTGCCGCCGCCCCCCGGCCCTCCGGTGCCGCAGGTCGACACCCACGCCAAGGGCCGGCCCGCCGATCAGCTGCACGTGTGGGCGGGCGCTCTTGCGCCGTCACTGGGAATCCCCGTCACCGCGGTGGAGGCCTACGCGTACGCCGCGCGGGTTGCTGAGGTGGAAAATCCCAGCTGCCACATCGCGTGGACCACGCTGGCCGGTATCGGTGAAATCGAGAGTCACCACGGCACCTATCACGGCGCGACGCTTTATCCGAACGGAGATGTGCGTCCCCCGATCAGGGGTGTGGTGCTCGACGGGACTAACGGCACCGTGCGCATCGTCGACAGCGAGATGGGCGGCATGGACAACGGCTCCAACACCGTGCGGGCCATGGGGCCGATGCAGTTCATCCCCGAGACATGGCGGGAATACGGGGTCGACGCCAACAACGACGGCGCGGTCAGCGTGGACAACATCGACGATGCCGCGCTGTCAGCCGCGGGTTATTTGTGTTGGCGCGGGAAGGATCTCGCCACCCCGCGAGGGTGGATAACGGCGCTGTGGGCATACAACAACTCCGACGTGTATGCCCGCGCCGTGCGCGACTGGGCTACCGCCTATGCGGCGGGTCACCCGCTCTGAGCGGGCTCTAGGCTACTGATGGCAATTACGGAGCCCTGACGACGCAAGGAGAACTCAGTGCCGATTATCGAGCAGGTCGGAGCCCGCGAGATCCTCGATTCGCGCGGCAATCCGACGGTCGAGGTCGAGGTGGCCCTCATCGACGGGACATTCACACGAGCCGCGGTGCCCTCCGGCGCGTCGACCGGCGAGCATGAGGCCGTCGAGCTGCGTGACGGCGGCGAGCGCTACGGCGGCAAGGGCGTGAAGAAGGCCGTGCAGGCCGTGCTCGACGAAATCGCACCAGCCGTCATCGGACTCAACGCCGACGATCAGCGCCTGGTCGATCAGGCGCTGCTGGATCTCGACGGCACCCCGGACAAGTCTCGGCTAGGCGCCAACGCCATCCTCGGGGTATCCCTGGCGGTCAGCAAGGCTGCCGCCGACTCCGCCGAGTTGCCGCTGTTCCGCTATCTCGGCGGCCCCAACGCGCACATCCTGCCGGTGCCGATGATGAACATCCTCAACGGCGGCGCCCACGCGGACACCGCTGTCGACATCCAGGAGTTCATGGTGGCCCCGATCGGGGCGCCGAGCTTCTGCGAGGCGCTGCGCTGGGGCGCCGAGGTCTACCACGCTCTCAAGGCGGTGCTGAAGAAGCAGGGGCTCTCGACCGGCCTCGGTGACGAAGGCGGCTTCGCTCCCGACGTGCCTGGGACCAAGGCCGCGCTGGACGTGATCAGCCTGGCCATCGAATCCGCCGGTTTCAAACCAGGCGCCGACGTGGCGTTGGCCATTGACGCGGCGGCTAACGAGTTCCACAACGACGCCAATGGTTACACCTTCGAGGGCAAGTCTCGCACCGCCGCGCAGATGACAGAGTTCTACGCCGATCTGCTCGGTTCCTATCCGCTGGTGTCTCTCGAAGACCCGCTGTTCGAAGATGATTGGGATGGTTGGGTGGCCCTTACGGCATCGATCGGCGAGCGGGTGCAAATCGTCGGCGACGACATCTTTGTCACCAACCCCGAGCGGCTCGAGGAGGGCATCGAACGGGGTGTGGCAAATGCGTTGCTGGTCAAGGTCAACCAGATCGGGACGTTGACCGAGACGCTTGACGCCGTGGCGCTGGCCCACCACAGCGGATACCGCACGATGATCAGCCACCGCAGCGGTGAGACGGAGGACACCACGATCGCTGACCTCGCGGTCGCCATCGGCTGCGGGCAGATCAAGACCGGTGCGCCGGCGCGCAGCGAACGAGTGGCGAAGTACAACCAGCTGCTTCGGATCGAAGAAGCCCTCGGCGACGCCGCGCGCTACGCCGGTGATCTGGCATTTCCCCGATACGCGCCGGAAGCCGGATAGCCTGCAGGAACCATGTCCGAATCGAAACGGCCAGACCCGAAGCGGCGCTCACCGGCCTCGCGCCCGGGCCGGGCCGGCGATTCGAAACAGGGCCGGCCGCGCAAGGCGCCGGCAGCCCGTCCGGGCCCGAATGCATCTCGCGCCATGCCGGAGCCCGTCGAACCCATCAAACGCGCGATCGTCGAGTCGGCCGAGCAACGGTCCGACCAACGACTCGGCCTGACCGCGCGGCGGGCTGCGATCCTCGCGGCGGTTGTTTGCGTCCTGACGCTCACCATCGCCGGCCCGGTCCGCACCTATTTCGCGCAGCGCACCGAGATGAAACAGCTGGCTGCCTCCGAAGCCGCCCTGCGACAACAGATCGCCGATCTCCAGCAGCAGAAGGTCAAGCTTGGCGACCCGGCTTACATTGCGGCGCAAGCCCGAGAGCGGCTCGGCTTCGTAAAGCCGGGCGACATCCCGTATCAGGTCCAGCTTCCGCCGTCGGCGGCCGTACCCACGGAGCCGGGAAACCTGCCGACGCCCGCGGCCACCAACGACCCGTGGTACACGTCGCTGTGGCACACCATCGCCGATACCCCGCACGGCCCGCCGACACCGGCCCCCGCTCCGCCGCCGGCGCCCGCCCCGCCGAATCCGCCACCGCCCGGTGGTTGATCGTGACGACCTCGACGCGGTGGCGCGCCAGCTCGGCCGCGAGCCGCGTGGAGTGCTTCAGATCGCCTACCGCTGTCCCAACGGTGAGCCCGGCGTGGTGCAGACCGCGCCGAAACTGCCTGACGGAACACCGTTTCCGACATTGTACTACCTGACACACCCGGTGCTCACCGCCGCGGCGAGCAGGCTGGAGACAACCGGGATGATGCGGGATATGACGCAGCGGCTGCGGTGTGACCCCGAACTGGCCGCCGGCTATCGACGGGCTCACGAGGCATACCTGGCCGAGCGGGATGCTATCGAGCCACTGGGAACGACGTTTTCGGCCGGTGGCATGCCGGGCCGGGTCAAGTGCCTGCACGTGCTGATTGCGCACTCGCTGGCCAAGGGTCGGGGAACCAATCCGCTTGGTGACGAGGCGCTGGCGGTGCTGGCGGTTGAGCCGTCGATGGCCGGCATTCTTGATCCGGGGGAGTGGACGTGAGCCGCGTCGGCGACGATGCAGAGCGGAGCGATGAGGAGGAGCGGCGCACATGACCTGCGTTGCGGCGATTGACTGCGGTACCAACTCGATTCGATTGCTGATCGCAGATGCGGACGACGGGCAATTGCGCGACGTGCATCGCGAGATGCGCATCGTGAGGCTCGGACAGGGCGTCGACGCGACCGGTCGGTTCGCCCCGGATGCCTTGCAGCGCACCCGCGCCGCGCTCGTCGACTACGCCGCCCTGTGCGCGGCGAACGGCGTCGATCGGATCCGCATGGTCGCCACCTCGGCCACGCGCGACGCCGCAAATCGGGACGTCTTCTTCGCGATGACGGCCGATGTGCTGGGCGCAGTGGTTGACGGCGCGGTCGCCGAGGTGATCACCGGCGTCGAAGAGGCCGAGCTGTCCTTCCGGGGAGCGGTGAACGAATTAGACTCCGCCGCAGCGTCTTTCGTTATCGTCGACTTGGGTGGCGGGTCGACCGAGATCGTGCTCGGGACAGCCAAAGTGCAGGCGAGCTTCTCGGCCGACATCGGCTGCGTGCGGCTGACCGAGCGATGTCTGCATTCCGATCCGCCAACGGCCGGCGAGGTGGCGGCTGCCCGCGAGGTGGTTCGCGAACGGCTCGGCGAAGCGCTGCGCGTCGTTCCGGTGGAACGAGCCCGGACCTGGGTTGGTGTGGCCGGCACAATGACGACGATCGCGGCGCTCGCGCAAAATATGACGACCTATGACTCTGCGGCCATTCATCTTTCGCGGGTCGGCGTGGACCGACTGCTCGAGGTGTGCGATGGATTGATCGCCATGTCTCGCGTACAGCGCGCCGCGCTCGGACCGATGCACGAGGGACGGGCCGACGTGATCGGTGGCGGTGCAATCGTGATCGAGGAACTGGCGTTCGCGTTGCGTGAGCGCGCCGGCATCGACGCATTGATCGTCAGCGAGCACGACATCCTGGACGGCATCGCGCTGTCGATAGCCGACTGATCGGTCGGGCTGCAGGGCTGCTCAGCCCAACGGGCGGTGCCTGATCGAGATTTCGAGCAGATGCTTCTTCTGCTTTTTGTACTCCTCCTCGGTCAGACGTCCCTCGTCGCGGAGCTGGGTGATTTCGCGTATGGCGCTCGCGACTCCGGTGACGACGGTTCGAGGCGCGGGCGTCACTTCGGTCTCGTCGTCGACCGCCCCGCCCGGACCGCGGGCAGCCAGGCGGGCGTGGGTCACCGGCTTGCCGCTGTCCTGCCTGTCGTCTGCGACTGGCGGGCCGGCCATGGCTTGCCCGGACATACCCGCCAGTCCCATCTGATTGAAACTGCTTGCCGAGCCAGCTTGCATCGCCGGCGCAGCTGCCGCGCCGGGGCCGGTGAGCGGCGACGTCAGTGCGACGGACCGTATCTCGGGCGCGGCGACGGTCCAGCTCGACGGGACCGACAGTCCCCCAACCATGTTCGCTTCGCCAAGCGCGGCTGACATCGTCGGTGCCGGAACCCCGCCGGGGGGCAGGCTCTGAAGACTCGCCGGAAAAGCCTGTACCGGCGCGCCGCCGGTGCCTGGCCAGGGCACCTGCCCTTCCCAGCCGCTGATCATGTTATCTGTGTTCTGACCGGCGACAGTGCCGACATAGGCGATGGGAAGGTCCACCGGCCCAGACAGGGCATCCATCGGAACGATCCCGAAAAGGGTAACCAGATCGCTTGGTGCACTGAGAAATACGCTGATCAGGTTGCTCAGGGTGTCCAGCGGGCTGGTCTGGGCCGGTGCCGCTGCCGCCGACAATGCCTGCGGCACAGTCGATATAGCGCCTTGCACGTTGCCGGCAGCGGTGCCGCTGGCCTGGCTGACTGCGGCAGCCTGGCTGGCCGTTCCGCCCGGATCGGTGTTCTGATCCGGTGAGGTGAACGGGCTCAGCACGGTCGCAGCTGCCGACGAACCCGCATAGCCATACATCGCCAATGCGTCCTGCGCCCACATTTCGGCGTACAGCGCCTCGGTGGCCGCGATCGCCGGTGTGTTCTGCCCCAAGAAGTTCGTCGCCACCAGCACCGCCAGCAGGCTGCGATTGGCGGCGATCTCCGGCGGCGGCACCGTCATCGCGAACGCCGCCTCGTAACCGGCGGCCGCCGCCCTGGCTTGGGCGGCAGTCTGTTCGGCTTGTGCAGCGGTCGCGCTGAGCCATTCGACGTAGCTCCCAGCCGCGGCCGACATCGACAATGACGACGGACCCGACCAAACCCCGTCAGTCAGCTCGGAGACGACCGACTGGTACCCGCTGGCCGCCGTATACAGCTCGTCGGCCAAGCTGCCCCAGGCTTGCGCAGCGGCCAGCATCGGCCCTGATCCCGGACCGGTATACATCCGGCCGGAGTTGATCTCCGGCGGATAAATCCCGAAATCCATTGCTGCGCATTCCTCTTCCAGGCAACCGGCGCTTCCGCCGCACGGCGGCGAGCGGCTCAGCGACCGAGCAGGCGGTTCTTCTGCTCGGTGTATTCCTCGTCGGTGAGAATTCCTTCATCGCGGAGCTTGGTGAACTCGCGTAACTCGGCCGCGACTCCGGTGACGACGGCCCGGGGTTTGTCTTGCGGCGCTGCGTCTTTGTCAGCAGTTCCCGCATTGTCTTTGGTGGTCGCCGCAGTGCCGGCGCGCGCCCTCGGAGATGCGCCTTTAGCCGCCTTGGCCGCATTCCGGCCGCCGCCGGTGCCTACGGTTCCGGCCATGGCTCGTCCGGCCATGCCCGCCACGGCCATCTCGCTGAGCATGCTGCCCGAACCGGCTTCTGCCGCTGGGGCGGCGGTAGCGGTGGCGGTGGTTTCCGTCAGTGACGGCAGTGTGTAGGAGATAGGGCGTACCGCCGGGGTGGCGACGGCCCACGTCGGTGGCACGGACAAAGCGCCGATCGTGTTGGCTTCGCCCAGACCGGCGGCGAGGCTGGGCGGCGGCATTGTGCCCGGTGGCAGATTCAGGAGCCGCGCCGGGAACGCCTCTACGGGTGCCGACCCGGTCTCCGGCCAGGGCTTCTCCCCGTTCCAACCGCTGACGATGTCGTCTGTGTGCAAACCGGTCCCGGCGCCGATGATGTCCAGGGGAAGGGCCGTCACCCCGATAACGCCGAATGGTATGTCGGCCAGGAAGGTAGCGATGGATGCGGGTGCGTCGAGAAAGATGCTGATCAGGTTGCTCAACGTGCTCAGCGGGTCCGTCTGCGCTGGCGCCGCTGCCGACGTTGCGGCACTCGTCAGCGCGCTGGGTACCGACGAAAACGCTTGCTGGATTGAAGAGACCGTGCTCTGCACGTTGCCGGCCGAGGTGCCGGCGGCCTGGCTGGCCGCGGCCGCCTGGGCGGTCGACCCACCCGGGTTGGTGTTCTGCTGTGGTGGGGTAAACGGAGTCAACGACGTCGCGGATGCTGACGAAGCTGCATAGCCGTACATCGCCGCCGCGTCCTGAGCCCACATCTCGGCGTACTGCGCCTCGTTGGCCGCGATCGCTTGCGTGTTCCGGCCGAACAGGTTCGTCGCCACCAGCGTCATCAGCTGACTCCGGTTGGCGGCGACCATCGGCGGCGGCACCGTCGACGCAAACGCTGTCTGGTAGGCGTCGGCTGCGGATTTGGCCTGGGTGGCCGTTTCCTCGGCCTGCGCGGCGGTGGCATTCAGCCATGCCACATAGGACGCCGCTGCCGCGGCCATCGACGTCGATGAGGACCCCAGCCACGACCCGGCGGTCAGTCCCGAAACCACCGATTGATACGAGTTGGCCGCCGAATGCAGTTCGGCGGCCAATCCTGCCCAAGCCTCTGCGGCGGTGAGCATTGGCGCCGCCCCGGCGCCGGCATACATTCGACCGGAGTTGATCTCTGGCGGGTAACTCCCGAAATCCATTGCTAAGCCACCCCTTTAGTCAACGCCGTCGAGTTGGCCCGGTTGGTAGCGCCGCACGCCCCGACATCGGTCTGGGTGGCGGATACGAACAACCCGCACCGAGCCCCGGCTGCGCCATCGACCGCTCGGTGAATGGTGGCATGCGACAACGCTTTTGTCGCTCGCCGATCCGGCGCGTCGTCAGCTGAGGTCAGAACCGCCAGCGGCGTTCGGGTAGCCGCATCCGCGCGGCCCACCGCGCGAACGATTCCTCGCGAAATCGTCCGCTGCCGCTGCGGACATTCGGGCTCATCGGTCCCAGAAAGCATCGCCCTCCCTTTCCGGATAATGGTCGGGCAAACCGCCGAATTCGTTACATCAAGTTGTCGTTTGGGGAGCCCACCAGCACAGTGCCTCGGCCGCTGAGCAACCCCATTATCAGTTTTTAACGGAAGGTATCCAAAATACTAACGCTATCTTAACGACCTTTTGTGACGACCATCACTTGTGTTTCTCAGGTTTAACGATTTGTCAGGCCGCCGAGTAAAGTCTGGCGGTCCCGTGACATTGCTCTCGCCCCCTGGTTTGGAGCCCGATCCGATTTAAGCAGGGTCTCCTGTGAGTTGGCTGTAAGCACAAGCCGGGCCAGGGGCCAGTTCAACCGGCTCGTGCTTCGCGGCTGACGTCGGCGTCTCGCCCCTTTTTGTCTGGCTGCGCTTCGTGGCCGTCGCGCGATTGTTCCTCGCCGGTGGCGGGCTGGCGGGGAGGCAGCCCCCTGCGCAACGTGCCCAGCAATTCCCGATACGGGCCGACCAGGTAGACCGTGTCACCTGCGTAAAGCCGGTCCTCCCGGCGTGGCCGCAGCTGGGGCGGTGCGTCATCCTGCCGGTCGAACGCGATCACGCGGATTTGGGTGGACAGGTCGGACATCTGCAGGCCGTCGAGGTCGCTGCCGGGCGCCACGCGCATTGCGCCGACCATGAACGAACTCTGCCCGACCGAGAACGTCCCCAGCACCGCGAGGCCGCTGGCGGCGCCGATGAACCAGGGTGCGGCCAGTTCGACAGAGGACCGAACGTTGTCGAACCCGAACCGCTGAGCGACCGCGAAGCCCAGAGTGCGGTCGTATACCCGCAGCACCAGCGGAACCTCGGCCCGCCGGTTGACCTCGGGCAGCACCCGCGGTCCTAACATCTCGGCCAGCACGATGCCGGTCTCGATATTGACCATGTCGTCGCGGGTCACCACCGCCACCGCACGGGCCCGATCCACCCGCGCTGACTCCAGCGTCTGGAGTAGCGTCGCGTCCCCGAAGATCACCGGCACGTCGAGTTCTTGCGCCATGGACAAGAAGCGGTTCTCCTCGTCGCGCTCGATCACCGCGACATCGTGTCCGGTGTTGACCAGATCGGTGACGACGCGGATCCCGAGCTCGCTCAGCCCGACGACGATGATGTGATTGCGCAGATGGCGCACCCGCGGGCGGGCGGCCGCGATAACGAAGCGCTGCGACAGCAGCACGTCGGCGATGAATGCGACCAGCAAAGCAATGGTGGTCGCCCCACTGAACATCAACATCGCGGCGAACAGGCGTAGCCATATCACTTGATGGCCGAAGCTGAAGTCGCCGTAACCCGTGGTCGTGATCGTCTCGACGGTGAAGTACAGCGCGTCGATCCACGACATCCGCGGGCGCTGGTAGTTGTAGTGCAACACGATCATCGAGGTGGTTAGCAAAACGGCTGCGGCGGCAAGCGCGGGATAAAACGCCGGGTTGAAGTCATTGAGCACCACGCGGACGGCATCGAGCGCTCGGCGCAACCGGGGGCGCCGTGCGCGCGTTCCGGTGGGCTGTTGAACCTTGATGCCGCGATCCGCCGTCTCGTCGACGGTCCCGATCGTCACCGTCCAGTCGCCGGCGTGCACCCGCTGATCCCGGGTCGGGCATGCCACCACCTCACCGGGGGTGGGGGCGTTCTCGCCCCGAATGATCGCTACCGGTGCCAATTCGCCATAGATCTCGCGTAGCGTCCCGTCCCGGGGTGCTTCGCTGCCGGAGGCGACGAATTCGATGCCGGCGGCCTCGAACAGGTGGGTGGTGTGCTTCAGGCAGGCCTCGACGACCGACGGCGCCGCGAGTTCGGCGACGTTGAAGATCCCGCCGGGCCCATTGTCATCGGCTACCGCGGCGCGCAGCACGTCGTTGGTCAGCCGCGCGACCACGCGCACGTTGGCGTTGGCTCTCCTTGCCAGCAGCGCGATTTCGAGATTTGTGGCGTCGTCATCCCCGGCGCAGACAACGGCGACGGCGCGCGCGACTTCGGCTCGGGCGAGCTCGCGGGCAACGCCGACGTTGGCCAGCTCTGCATTGTCCAGCTTGACAACACGCGCGCCGGCCCTTTTGAGCTCGTCGATGATCGTGGTGGCCAGCGCATCGTCACCGCTGACAATGATGTGCTGCTGCATGCTCTCATCCGCCACTCGGGAATACCTGATCGCGGTCGAGTCGAAGACCGAGCGCGAGGAGACACCCGCTTTGCCGATGTCGTTACCGTTGAAGGTTACACCACGGCTTTATCTCGTCTGGCCTCACCAGCCAATTTTGCTGGCACTGAGATCAACTCGTCATGCGAAGCTCACTGGCCGACGGCGGCGATAAGCTGGAATCGTTCGCGAACGCTGCGATTCATCCGATTTCAATCACGCCTCGAAGCGATAGCCCATGCCCGCTTCGGTCAGCAGGTGGTTGGGGCGCGATGGGTCGTCCTCCAGCTTGCGTCGCAGCTGTGCCAGATAGACACGCAGATAATGAGTTTCCTTCGCGTACTTGGGCCCCCAGACTTCTCTGAGTAAGTCCTCGCGCCCGACCAGCTTGCCGCGGTTGCGCACCAGGATTTCCAACATTCCCCACTCCGTGGGCGTCAGGTGGACCTCCGCGCCATTCTTGGTCACCTTCTTTGCCGCCAGGTCGACAGTGAATGACCTGGTTTCCACAACCGGCTCGTCTCCGTCTGTCGACACGGCGGCGCGGCGGACCGCGGCGCGCAGGCGTGCGAGCAGTTCGTCCATGCCGAACGGCTTCGTGATGTAGTCGTCCGCACCCGCATCCAGTGCCCCGACCTTGTCTGCGGAATCGGTGCGCGCCGACAGCACGATCACCGGTGCGCTCATCCAGCCGCGCAGCCCGGCGAGGACCTCGGTACCGGGTACGTCGGGCAGACCGAGGTCCAGGATCACCACGTCGGGGTGTTGGTCGGCGGCGGCTCGCAGTGCGGCCGATCCGCTTGCGGCAGTGGTCACTTCGTAGCCGCGCACCGACAGGTTGATTCGCAGCGCCCGCAGAAGCTGCTGGTCGTCATCGGCCACCAGGACGCGTGTCATGAGCTTGGAACCTCCGGGGGCGCCTCCAGGTCCACCAGAATGGTCAACCCGCCGCCAGGGGTATCTGTCGCTTGGATGCTGCCGCGCATCGCCTCGACGAACCCCTTGGCCACCGAAAGGCCCAGGCCCAGGCCGGTACTGTTGTCGGTATCGCCGAGCCGCTGGAACGGATCGAACATCTGCTCCGCGGCGCCTTTCTCGACTCCTGGTCCTTCGTCGACAACGTTGATCAGTACACGTGGCCCGACCTGACCCGCATTGATCCGCACCAAGCTGTCAGGCGCGTAACGCAGCCCGTTGTCGATGAGGTTCGCCATCACCCGTTCCAGCAGACCCGCGTCGGCCATCGCGACTGTTCCGCCGACCTCCACCTTGACCCTGTCGAGGCTGTCCCGGCCAAAGACCGTGGACCGCTTGCCGATACTGACTAGCGCGCGTTGGACGACTTCTTCGAGATAGACCTCGGAGAGCTGTGGTCGGACCACACCGGCGGCCAGTCGAGACGAGTCCAGCAGGTTGGCGACCAGGGAGGACAGCTGGTCGATCGACTCTTCAACGGTGGCAAGCAGTTCGGAGGTGTCCTCGGGAGAGAACCAGACGTCTTCAGCGCGCAGGCTGGATACCGCTGCCTTGGCCGCGGTCAGCGGAGTCCGCAGATCGTGGCCGAGGGCAGAGAGCAGCAGGCGACGCAGCTCGTCGGCCTCCGCGAGGGACTGAACCTTGCCGGCCTCTTCTGCGAGCTCACCCTGTTTGACCAGACCCGCGGCTTGCGTGGCGACCACCGACAGCACTCTGCGGTCGCGGCCGGTCAAGGCGCGGCCGGACATCAGCAGCCAGAATTCGTCATCGCCCACTTTCACGGCGGTGTCGGCGGAATCCACCGTCACGCAGGGGTCTTTGCCCACACTTGCGACCGGCACCAGGCGACCGCCGAGCTCACGCACCAGGCACACCGCGCGCTGGGAGTATGCCTCTCGTACCCGCTCCAGCAGCGTGGTGAGATCGGCGCCGCGCAGCACCGACCCGGCGAACAGCGCCAGCAACTCCGCCTCCTGGGTCGCCCGCCTGGCTTCGCGGGCACGGCTGGCAGCAGCATCCACCAATACGGCGATCGCCATCGCGACCCCCAGCAAAACCACAATGGTGACGGCGTTGCTGGGGTCGGCGACGGCGAAGGAGTATCGCGGTTCGGCGATGAAATAGACCAACAGCGCCCCGGACAGCATGCCTGACAGCACGGCCGGTGCCACACCGCCGAACATCGCGACGGCAATCACACCGGCAAAGAAGATTGTGGTCTTTCCGCCGACGTCCAACATCGGGTCCAACCAGCGTGTCGTGATCGCCAAGATCGCCCACGGCACAGTGAGGGCGGCCGCCCAGGACGCGATTTGGCGAGCGCGTGGCGAAATCGACGCGAACTGTAAGCCCCGATTGGCCTGCTCGTGGGTGACCATGTGGACGTCGATTTTCCCGGAGGCGTTGATGGTGGCGGCGCCGATTCCCTCGCTGAACATCCTCGCCCACCGCGACCGTCGGGAGCTGCCGAGCACTAGCTGAGTGGTGTTTGTCTCGCGGGCGAAGTCGAGCAGTGCGGTCGGCACGTCGTCGCCGACCACCAGGTGAACCGTTGCTCCGAGGCTGGCGGCGAGTTCGCGCACCTTGCCCATTTCGCGTGGGGACACGGCCGAGAGTCCGTCGCCGCGGACGACGTGCACCACCATGAGTTGGGCGCCTGACCTCGATGCGATGCGGGAGGCGCGGCGCACCAACGTTTCCGATTCGGGGCCGCCGGTCACTGCCACGACCACGCGCTCGCGGGCTTCCCAGGTGTCCTTAATCTTCTTGTCGGCACGATATTTCGCCAGCGCCGCATCGACCTGATCAGCAAGCCACAGCAGCGCGATTTCACGTAGCGCCGTCAGGTTGCCGGTGCGAAAGTAGTTGGACAGCGCGGCATCGATCCGCTCCGGCGGGTAGACGTTGCCATGGGCGAGCCTGCGCCGCAAAGCCTCCGGTGTGATGTCCACCAACTCGATCTGAGCTGCTTTTCGGACGATTTCGTCGGGCACGGTTTCGCGCTGCTCGACGCCGGTGATCTGGGCGACGACGTCGTTGAGGCTCTCCAGGTGCTGGATGTTGAGCGTCGAGATCACGGTGATTCCGGCGTCAAGCAGCGTTTCGATGTCTTGCCACCGCTTGGAATTGACACTGCCCGGGATATTGCTATGCGCATATTCGTCGACCAGCGCCACTTCCGGCCGACGTCGCAACACCGCCTCGACATCGAGTTCCGGGAACAGGGTTCCGCGGTAGGAGATGTACTGCGGCGGAATGACTTCGATGCCTTCGATAAGCTCGGCGACCTTTTTACGGCCGTGAGTCTCCACTACCGCCGCGACGACGTCGGTGCCCCGCTCCAGCCTGCGATGCGCCTCACCCAGCATCCCGCAGGTCTTGCCGACTCCGGGGGCCGCGCCAAGGTAGATGCGCAGGTCGCCACGTTTGTGCGGTTGCCCTCGTTGGGCAAGCGGGTCATCGGGGTAAGTTGCTGGCCCCGCGGCCGACGCATCGGAAGTCACATGGACATCATCTACTGGAAAGGTCAAGAGTTCAGGTCTACCGCCAAGATCAAGACTTCACCGGGTACTTGCGGTCCAACTCGAGATTGAGCTGCAGTACGTTAACCACCGGTTCGCCGACGAAGCCGAGCGTACGACCGTGCTGGTTGTCGTGAACCGCGTCGCGCACCTGGCCAGCACTGATTCCGCGTGTGCGAGCCACCCGGGCCACCTGGATATCGGCGTAAGCCGGTGAGATATTCGGATCCAGGCCGCTGGCGCTGGCGGTGACGGCGTCGGCGGGTACCGCCGGGTGATCAGAGGCGGCGCCGCGGATCGGAACGGTCTGACCGACCGAGTAGTCCTGGCCGTACTGAGCGCATTCCACCCGCACACCCTCATAGAATTGCTGGAACACCGAGGTTGGTGCGCTCCCGGGCTTCGAGCAGGGCTCGTTGATGCTGACCACCTGGGTTGGATGGATCACGTTGCCGGATGAATCCCGCGGCCCGATCACCGACAGCACCGCGCCTACCCCGCCACCGGTGCAGAACGGGCGTGAGCCGTCGACCTTCTCGAGCCGGCCGATCGCCAAGCTGCGCGAGCACACCTGAGTCAGCAGGCTCGGCTTGAATCCGGCGGTGGAAGGATCGGCACCCGGGGTCAGCTTGGCCGGATCGGCCGGCGTGTCGACGATGCTTTCCGGACCCAGGTTGCTGGCGCTTGATGCCAATGGGTCGTAGCCTGCTCCGGCTGCCGAGGGCCTGCTCTGGAAGTACTGCGGCAGCGGGTTGCCGTCCTTATCGGTGAACGACTGGCCAATCAGCTTGCTGCCGACCGGCTTTCCGGAGACGCTGACTATCGAGCCTTCCGCCTTGGCGTGCAAACCGGGAAGGAACGCGACTCCCCACACGACCAAGGGGTAGACGAAGCCGGTGATCACGGTCAGCACGAGCAGCGCACGCAGCGCCGCCCAGTGTTGGCGAATCAGGTTGGAAATGTTCATATTAGCCCATCCCGGGGATAAATTGCACGACCAAGTCGATCAGTTTGATGCCGACGAACGGCGCGACGATGCCACCGAGCCCGTAGATGTAAAGGTTGCGGCTCAACAGTTTTGATGCGCTGCTCGGTGTATATTGCACACCGCGCAGTGCCAACGGAATCAGCGCCACGATGATCACCGCGTTGAAGATCACCGCGGAAAGGATCGCGGACTGCGGGCTGTGTAGCCGCATCACGTTGATCAGGTCCAGTCCCGGGAACAGCGCCACGAACATGGCCGGGATGATCGCGAAATATTTGGCGATGTCGTTGGCGATCGAGAAGGTGGTCAACGCGCCACGCGTGATCAGCAGCTGCTTTCCGATTTCCACGATCTCGATGAGCTTGGTGGGGTCGGAGTCCAGGTCGACCATGTTACCGGCCTCTTTGGCCGCGCTGGTGCCGCTGTTCATCGCCACCCCAACGTCGGCCTGAGCCAATGCCGGTGCGTCGTTGGTGCCGTCTCCGGTCATCGCGACCAGCCTGCCACCCTCCTGCTCGCGCTTGATCAAGATCATTTTGTCTTCAGGTGTGGCTTCAGCGAGGAAGTCGTCGACCCCGGCCTCTTCGGAGATCGCCTTGGCGGTCAGCGGGTTGTCGCCGGTGATCATCACCGTCCGGATGCCCATCTTGCGCATCTCGTCGAAACGGGCACGCATGCCGTGCTTGACCACATCCTTGAGGTGGATGACGCCGAGCACGTCGGCTTTATCGCCGTCGTCGCCCTTGGTGACCACGCCGACGACCAGCGGGGTTCCGCCGGCGGCCGAGATGCCGTCGACGATTTCGCCGAGGCTGTCGGGAATGGCACCGCCCTGCTCACGAATCCAGTTGGCGACGGAGTTGGCCGCGCCTTTGCGCAGCTGTCGTCCGTCGAGGTTGACGCCCGACATCCTTGTCGTCGCGGTGAACTCGACCCAGTGGGCGTGGCTGAGTTCGCCGGGCGAGCGCTCTCGCAGGCCGTAGGCCTGCTTCGCGTAGACGACGATCGAGCGGCCCTCGGGGGTTTCGTCGGCCAGGCTGGACAGCTGTGCGGCGTCCGCCAGATCCTCGGAGGTGACCCCCTTCACCGGGATGAATTCGGATGCCTCCCGGTTGCCCAGTGTGATCGTGCCGGTCTTGTCCAGCAGCAAGGTGTTGACGTCGCCGGCAGCTTCGACCGCGCGGCCCGACATGGCCAGCACGTTGCGCTGGACCAGTCGGTCCATACCGGCGATGCCGATCGCCGACAGCAACGCGCCGATGGTGGTGGGGATCAGGCACACCAGCAGAGCCACCAATACGACGCCGGTGACGCCGTCGTCGGTGAGGGCGGAGGTGTTGGCCACACCGGGGTTGTTGACCTTGGAGTAAATCGCCAGCGGCTGCAGCGTCGCCACCGCGAAGACGAAGATGATGGTCAGCGCTGCCAGCAGAATGTTCAGCGCGATCTCGTTCGGTGTCTTCTGCCGGTTGGCGCCCTCGACGAGCGCGATCATCCGGTCGATGAAGCTTTTGCCCGGCTCTTGGGTGATCTTGACCACGATGCGGTCCGAGAGCACGGTGGTGCCACCGGTGACCGCGGAGCGGTCGCCGCCGGACTCCCGGATCACCGGCGCTGATTCGCCGGTGATGGCCGATTCGTTAACCGACGCAATGCCTTCCACGATCTCGCCGTCGCCCGGGATGATTTCGCCGGCCTCCACGACGACGATGTCGCCCTTCTGGAGTTCAGGAGCCCGGACGTCCTCCTCGGTGCCGGGGGTATCCGGCGACCAGCCGTGTAACCGGCGCGCGATGGTGTCGGCCTTCGATTTGCGCAGCGTGTCGGCCTGGGCTTTGCCTCGTCCTTCAGCGACAGCCTCGGCGAGGTTGCCGAAAAGCACTGTCAGCCAGAGCCAGAACACGATGAGCCAGCCGAACCATGACGAGTCGCGGATCGTCAGCACGGTCGACCAGACGGCGCCGATCTCGACGATGAACATCACCGGGTTGCGCCACAGGGTGCGTGGGTCGAGCTTGCGCAACGCGTCGGGCAGCGATTTGGTCAGCAGCGCGGGGTCGAGCGTTCCGCCCTCAACCCGCCCGCCCGGCGCGTGGCCGCGGTGGTGGTCCCGCGATGAACGGGCGGAACGGGCTTTCAAAGCCGTAGAGGTTGGCATTTCAGTGAATTCCTTCAGCGAGGGGCCCGAGTGCCCACATGGGCAGGAAAGTGAGGGCAACAAGAATCACCGTGACGCCGACGACCATTGCGACGAACTGCGGCCGATGGGTGGGCAGTGTCCCGGGGGACTCCGGCGTATGACCTTGGCGGGCCAGCGAGCCGGCCAACGCGAGCGCCAACACGATTGGCAGGAACCGGCCAATCACCATCGCCAGTCCGATCGCGGTGTTGTACCACACGGTGTTGGCGTTGATGCCCGCGAAAGCCGAGCCGTTGTTGTTGGCGCCGGAGGTGAACGCGTACAGCACCTCCGACAGCCCGTGCGGTCCAGTGTTGAGCATGCTCGCGCGTTCGCCCGGCAGCGCCATCGCGATGGCGGTGCCAACCAGCACGAGCAGCGGAGTGACCAGGAAATAGCTTGCGGCGAGCTTGATCTCACGGGGGTTGATCTTCTTGCCGAGGTACTCCGGCGTGCGCCCGACCATCAGCCCGGCGACGAACACCGTGATTACAGCCAGGATCAGCATGCCGTACAGGCCAGATCCGGTGCCGCCGGGCGCCACCTCACCCAGCTGCATGTTGAAGATCGCCATCAACCCGCCGAGGCTGGTGTACGAATCGTGGAACGAGTCGACGGCACCACAAGAGGTCAGCGTGGTCGACACGGCGAACACTGACGAGTCGGGAACACCGAAGCGTTGATCCACGCCTTCCATGGCCGCCCCGACCGCGCCCGGCACCGTGCCGTGGTGTTGCAGCTGCATCCACATCATGATGGTCCAGCTGATCGCGGCGAGGACACCCATGATCGCGGCGATCGCGTAGCCCTGCTTTTTGCTTTCGACTATGCGGCCGAAGGTGCGCGGCAGCGAGAAGCTGATAGCCAGCAGCAGGAAGATCTCGACCCAGTTTGTCCAGGCGGTCGGGTTCTCAAATGGATGCGCGGAGTTGGCGTTGTAGAAGCCGCCGCCGTTGGTGCCGAGTTCTTTGATGACTTCCTGGCTGGCGACCGGCCCGCCGGTGATGGTTTGTTGCGCGCCGCTCAGCGTGGTCACGACCTGGTCGTGCAGGTGGAAGTTCTGTATTGCACCGCCGGCGAGCAGCACGATCGCGCCGATGATCGAGATTGGCAACAGGATGCGCATCGTGCCCCGGACCATGTCCACCCAGAAGTTGCCCAGCTCATTGCTCTTGATTCGCGCGAAGCCGCGGACCAAGGCCACCGCGACGGCCATGCCGACCGCGGCGGAGACGAAGTTCTGCACGGCGAGGCCGGCCATCTGTACTAGGTGGCCCTGGGTCGACTCGCCCGAGTACGCCTGCCAGTTGGTGTTGGTCACGAAGCTGATCGCGGTGTTCCAGGCCAGCGCGGGCGTCATCGGCGTCGCCGGATTGTGCAGGTGCAGCGGCAACTTGTCCTGCACCAGCTGGAAGAAGAACAGGAACAGCACGCTGATTGCCGAGAACGCCAGGACGCTGCGGGCGTAGGCGTACCAGGGCTGTTGGGCTTTGGGGTCCGCGCCGATGACGCGGTAGATGGCTTTCTCGACTCGCCAGTCCCGCGGCGACGTGTAGACGCGGTACATGTAGTCGCCCAGCGGTATGTGAACCGCCACCAATGCCAGCACGAGCAAAGCGAGGAATGCGATCCCCGCGGCAGATGTGCTCACCTAAAACCTTTCCGGAAAAAGCAAGGCCGCGGCTAGGTAGACCGCCAACATCGCTGAGAGTGCGAGGCCGACGATGTTGTCGTAGCTCATAGCTTCTCGACCAGCTTTTGCGCAAGGCCGAGGACGGCGAAGACTGCCACCGTCAGTAGGACGTAGGCAACCACGGACATAGTTCCTCCGTTCGTGACCAGCCGGTCAGTTCGATGTCGATCGATTTTGGCTACCAGCATGGAATTTAGTCCTCCGCGGCGAGGACCAGGAACGAAATTAGGCTTCGTGACTGGATAAAGCTCTGCCGTTAACGTTTTCTTTACGGCGGGCCGGAGGCCATGGGTTTGCGGATCGGGGACGCGCTTAGCCTGCTGCGTTCGGGTTAGACCCCAGACCAGCGGTTGTCTGAGGTTACGGCCTATCCGAGCTGTCGACTGCGGGCTGCGTGGTCTTTGCTGCGGCGGCTGTGATCTGCTCCTCAACCACGGGTAGCCGCACCCGAAAAGTGGTTTGACCGTTGGCGGATTCGGCGGTAACCGAGCCCTGATGGGCCTTGACGATCGAGTCGACAATGGCGAGACCTAATCCGTTTCCGGACCCGTCGGATCGTGAGTTCTTTGCGCGCACGAATCGCTCGAACAGGTGTGGGAGCAGATCCGAGTCGATATTTGGCCCATTGTCGGCAACCGTTAACTCGGCGTATGGCTCACCGTTGCCGGACCGGTGGCAGGCGATCGCCGTCGTCACGGTCACTCCGGGCGGGGTATGAACCCAGCCGTTGGTCAGCAGATTGCTGACGAGTTGGTGGAGGCGGTCGGGATCCCCGCGCACCCAGACCGGCTCGTCGGGCAGGTCCTTGACCCAGTGATGGGTGGGCGCCGCCACCGCGGCATCGTTGACCGCGTTGAGGACGAGGTCGGCCAGGTCAACGTCTTCGGTGCGCAGGTCCTGACCCTCGCCCAGGCGCGAGAGCAGCAACAGCTCGTCGACGAGCGACGTCATCCGTCGGGCTTCCGACTCGATACGGGCCAGCGCGTATTCCGTGGTGGGCGGCAGCGCGGCGCTGTCCTGGCGGGTGAGCTCGGAGTAGCCCTGGATCGATGACAGCGGGGTGCGCAGTTCGTGGCTGGCATCGGTGAGGAATTGCCGCATCCGCCGGTCGGATTCGGAGCGGTGCGCGAGCGCGCTATCCACGTTGTCGAGCAATCGGTTCAAGGTGTGCCCGACGATCCCCACCTCGGTGTCCGGATCGGTGTCCTCCGGTTGCACTCTGGCGGTGATGTGATGGTCGTCGCCGATGAGTGGCGTGCCGGCGACCTCGGCTGCTGTCGCGGCAACCCTGCGCAAGGGTCGCAGCGCGTAGGTGACCACCAGCATCGTGAGGCCCGCTGTTACCAACATTGCGGCAATCAAAAGCGTTATGGCGCTGATGATTCGGCGGGCAATGAGCCGGTTTGCCAGTTCTAGCGAGACCCCGACGACGAGGCGGTCTTCGGGACCGGCGGTTTGGCTGTCGACCCGGAATGAACCCAGGCTACCCAGCGTCACGGTCCGTAGCCGGTCGTCCTGCCAGGGCTGCGCCTTGATGGCGGCGACGACATCTGGCGGGGCTGGGCGAGTTTCGTCTTCGAAAAACACCGCCGAGCCGATCACCTCGCCGTTGTGCAGCACAGCGATGACGTTGCCCGTGTTCTGCCCGGTGAATTCCAGCATCACGTGTGCGATATCACCGTGATGTGACGATTCGCCGCGGCGGTACCTGGTGAACGAATGGTCTAGTGCGTCAAGCGATTCGGAAACTTCCGCGTCGTTGATCGCGTTGACGTAGCTGCGAAAGCTCACCGTGGTGACGACGCCGACCACCAGCACGACAACCGTGACCACGGCCAAAACCCCCAGGACCAGCTGACGGCGTAAGGTACGTGGCCGCCACCAGGGCCCCGTTGAAGCCCTGGTCATTTGCGCCGCTTCTCCTCATCGCTGCGCTCTGCATCGTCGCCGGCGCGGGTCATTTCGGGGTCATTTCGGCGGTCGCAGCATGTATCCAACACCGCGGACGGTGTGGATCATCGGCTCCCTGCCGGCGTCGATCTTCTTTCGCAGATATGAGATATACAGATCGACGATGCTGGTACGGCCTGCGAAGTCGTAATTCCAGACGCGGTCCAGGATCTCGGTACGCGTCAGCGCGCGGCCCGGATTGCGCATCAGGAAGCGCAGCAGTTCGAACTCGGTTGAGGTAAGGGGAATGGGTTTGCCGGCGCGCGCGACTTCGTGGCTGGCGCCATCGAGCGTGAGGTCGCCGACCTTGAGACCCTCCTCCGCGGGTGCTTCCAGGTAATTGGAGCGCCGCAGCAGTCCGCGCAATCGCGCGACCAACTCTTCGAGGCTGAACGGCTTGGTCATGTAGTCGTCGGCGCCCGCCGTCAGGCCGGTGACCCGGTCCATGACCGAGTCGCGCGCGGTGAGGAAGAGGGTCGGGGTGTAGGCGTCCGCCTCCCGGACCCGTTGCAGGATTTGCAGGCCGTCTACATCGGGAAGCATGATGTCCAGGACAAGCACGTCGGGGCCGACTTCGTCGAACTTCGTCACGGCCTCCCGACCGTTGTGAGCAACCTCGACGGTCCAGCCTTCGTAATGCAGCGCCATCTTGACCAGGTTGGTCAATGCCGGTTCGTCGTCGACGAGCAAGACCCGGATTGGTGAGCCATCGGCACGGGTGATGCGTGGCAGCTGACCCAGGATTGCCTGACGTGGCCGCTGTTCACCCACGGAAGCCGACATTATCGCCATGCGCCTCTATTATCCCTGGCTCACACGCCATTGTCACGAAGCTCATAGCGTTCTCAAATGTGTCGGCCGACCGCTGAGATTTGGCTCACGCCGTCAGATATGCGTTTTCTATGCATCCCGCCAGCCAGCTTGCGCTGCAGCTATACACCAAAAACACTGTGTAGCAGAACCGTTGACAAGGAGCTGGCAGGCCAAAAGTGAGGCTACATCGCTAACCGATTGTGTGTAAACACTTTTACGTAACTCTGCCGTAACAAGTTCAACTGAAAAGCCGCTGCCACAACGCTGAGTGCGGCACTTTGTAACAAATCTTTGGAGAAACCAATGTTTTTATCGTCTTTCGTGACAACGCATCCCGAGGTGCTGTCGTCCGCGGCGAGCGATCTTGCTGGTATCGGTTCGGCGATGACTGCCGCAAATGACGCAGCATCGGCGCCGACCGGCGGCGTCGTCCCCGCGGCCGCTGACGAGGTGTCGGCGCTGACGGCGGCGCAGTTCGCCGCGCACGCGGGCAGTTACCAGGCCATTAGCGCTGCCGCCGACGCCATTCATTCGTTGCTGGTCAGCACACTGCAGACCAACGCCGCGTCCTACGCGGCCACCGAAGTCGCCAACGCGATCGCCGCCGGCTGACTCGACGGCGGAAGGGAAGAAGGGTAAAGCAATGGACTTCGGGGCGTTTCCTCCGGAGATCAACTCGGGTCGCATGTACGCCGGTCCCGGGGCCGGGTCGATGCTGGTCGCTGCGGGAGCCTGGGACGGGCTGGCGGCTGAGCTGCAGTCAACGGCAGCCGCCGCCGGATCGGTGGTTTCCGGCCTCACCGGTGAGTCTTGGCACGGCGCGGCGTCGGCGTCGATGGCCGCCGCGGTTGCACCGTATTTGACCTGGATGACCGCAACCGCAACTCAGGTTGAGCAAGTGGCGAACCAGGCCAGGGCGGCGGCCGCTGCCTACGAGGCGGCATTTGGGATGACGGTGCCACCCGCGGTGGTCGCGGCTAACCGGGCTCAGCTGATGGCGCTGATCGCGACG
>NZ_DATFZD010000364.1:0-12060 GCF_035314665.1 Mycobacterium sp.
TAAGGAACCACTGGCAATGCGACTGTTCGACCGGTATGTGGATCGAGTGCTGACCGCCGCCGAATTCGACTCCGCCGCACTGGATCAGTTCGTCCGCGTCACATCACTGGTGGACCCGGCGACGCGGCTGCTACGCCCCAGCATGGTGTGGCGCGCCGCATGGGCGAAACACCGCCTCCGGCAGTACGCGCACCACACTGATGACCCGACCGGCATGGTCGAGATCTCGGTGATCTGACCAGGATCTGGTCAGCGCAGATTCTCCGGCCCCGATCACCGCCCACACCGGCGTTCCCGATGAGGTGGAGTTGCTGAGGGCCGGAAACGAGTCGCACTCTACCCGGTTGGCAATGGCTGAGATATCGCCTACCCCAACGCCTTACGAAGTTGGGGTAAGCGGCTCTCACTTGGCCAGCGCGACCGGTTGTGGCTGGGCGGCGGCGACGGCGTGTTCGTAGTCAAGCCGTGCTGCGAACTTTGCGATCTCGTAGGCGTTGATGTAGACGGCCAGGGTGTTGTTCTGCGCTTTGAATCCCAGATTTTGCCGGGTTTGATTCAACGTGATGCCGGTGCCCTCGCCGGAGGCCGACCAGTTGGTCGAACCCTCGAACGCGACGATGCCATCGAGGACGCCGCCCTTGGTGTGGCTGATCTGGTGGGTGTCAGACTGTCCGACCGCGAAGTCGGTGGCGTAGACGGCCGGATCGGCGGCGGTGTCGGAGGCCAGGATCTTTTTCTCGTGCACGCCACCGGCCTGAGATTTGTCGAGGGTGACCTGCACCATCACGGTCGGGTCCTCGGCCAGATCAAACAGGACCTGATTGAGTTCGTCGTCGTCGTAGCCGAACATGTTCATCTTCACGCTCAGCCTGGCCCGGCTGAACAAGTGCATCAGCACCCCGTGCACATCGTCGCGCCCAACGTAGAACACGCGGAAGTCCGCGCTTGCGGTGGGCCCGAACGCGCCTTCCTTGGTGTACTGGGCGAGGTCGTCGAGCGTGAAGGTCTGCAACGTCTCGTCCGGCGATGTGTTGGTCACCGGCGTGATCGAGGCCAACGTCTGTGTCATGATGTCGTCTCCTTGATTCTCGTTGTGATGTTTGCTTTTTGGAATGAGTGTTCGTGATCAGTCGGGCACCGCGAGCACGACTGGGATGTCGGTGTTCTCGTCGGTGTGGTAGCTCGCGCACACCCGGTGGTACCCGTCGGCTATTTGCAGCGCGATGTCGGCCCGAAAGTCGCCGCGTACCAGCAGAATCGGTGAAAGCTGTTTGGCTTTCTTGATTTTCGCCAGATCCGAAGCAACATGCGGGTTGTCAACGGGCAGCAGCGGCAGCCGCGATGCGCGCAGAATGTCTTTGGCCTACTTGTGCACGATGCTGCCGGCACGTAGCTTGTCGGTCAGCGCCATAACCACTTGCGGGTCTGCAATCAAGGCCAAGTAGTCACCCGCGGCTGGAAAGTCGTGGTCTTGCGGCTTGTCGAACCACTTCACCTCAGGCATCGTCGTTTCTCCCATCACTTCGTCCAGATCGCGGCGAAGAGGTCCTGGCCGCCGACCGTGTAGCCGCTGACCAATTCCAACCGATAGCCCTGGCCGACCAGCTGATTGAAGGTCTGCTGGTATTGCGCGGCCGTAAGTCCGTGCCGGGCTTGCCAAGCCGGTGCACTGGCGATCTTGCGGAAGATCGCGGCGTAGCGGGCCTGCGAACCGTCGCTGTAGCCGCACACGGTGACCGGCTTGTATCCCTGGCCATTCATGTCGTTGAAGAAGGTTTGGTACTGGTCCGCGGTGAGACCGTGGCGCGCTTGCCAGGCAGGCACATTGGGGATCTTCCGCCAGATGGCGGCGTAGCGATCCTGGCTGCCGTCGAAGTAGCCGCTGACCCAGTCCAGGGTCAGGCCCTGGGTGTTGAAATCGTTGAACGCCGTCTGATATTCGGCAGCGGTCAGGTTGTGCTTGGCCGCCCAGGGCCCGGTCGCTTCCTGCGAGAAGATGCAGGCGAACCGCACGCCGGACGCGGTCGGGTAGCCATCGACCAGCACCGGGTTGTAGCCCTGCCCGGTCAGCTGGTTGAACGTCGTCTGGTACTGGTCTGCGGTCAGCCCGTGGCGCGCCTCCCAGCGCTCGGTAGTGCCGGTCTTCACCCACAGCGCCGCATACTCCGGGATGGAGTTGCCGTAGCCGCTGACGTCGACCAGCTGCATACCGTGGTTGCCAACGTAGTCGTTGAACGCCTCCTGATATTGCGTCGCGTTCAGTCCGTGACGCGCAATCCAGCCGCCGACCGGTATCTCCGGGCCGATGTTGTCCAGGTAGATGTTGGTGACGACGTCGCGGAAGAACTGGGCGGGGTTGCCGATCGGGGAATTGGCCAGGACCACCAATTCCATGTCGCGCGGCAGGAAATACGCCAGGCTCTGCTCGACCTGATCGGCGCCCGACTCCCACAAGCCGTTCTTGTTGTACAGCGTGCCAAGCGGAGTCGATTCGATGACGTCGATCCCGAAGCCGTCGTCGAGCATTGTCTGCGCGGCGGTGGCCGACATGATCGTGCCCTGCCGGCGGAAGCAGCCCATCACGTCCAGCAAGTCGTCCACCGACATGTGCCAGCTCGTTCCGCCTGCGTCGGCGGTCAGGTCACCCGAATTCCAGCCTGTGCCAGTCGGAAACGCGTAGGCCAAGGCATCCGGGTTGGGGTGGGTGAACGTCGGGCCCGACAAGCCGGCGGGCGTGAAGAGATGCTGCGCAACGTAGTCGGCATAGGCCGTGATCGTGGTGTAGTCCCAATGCTGGTCCTCGTTAGAACCAAATACGGTGTTGGCCGGGATCGTGCCGTTCATCACCGGAAGCAGGATGCGGCACACGCTGAAATTCATGTTCTGATACGAGTACACCCCGAGGTTCGCGGTCGTGACGCCGGATGCGATCTGCGCCTTCATGATCGAGTAGAAGGTGTCGGATCCGTTCACCCGGAACCCGGACCGATGCGTCATCAGGTCGGCGAACGTGATCTTGTCGACGTTCGGACCCTTGGCCCAGTAGGTGGGCAGATAGTCGATGATCTTCGTCGAGGCGGGCAGGTTGTGCGCGGCCAGCGTGCGCGTCATCGCGATCGCGGTGATGAGCTTGCTGCAGCTGGCAATGTGCATCCGCACGCCTTGCGACCAGCCCTCGGACCCGTCGTCGGGCAGCTGGGCCCAATTGGACTGGGCCGAGGCGATGGGCTGGCCGTGCTGGCGAAGCTGCATAACGTAGCCAGCCGTGTTGGCGGCCAACGCCTTATTGAGCGCGGCGACGAAACCGTCGGTATTGAACGACAACGTGACGTTCGCGGGCATCTTGCGCGGAGCGAACTTTGTGGTTCCCTCCTCCAATCCGCGCGAGCTCTTGACTCCGCGGGTATTCGACGGCTCCATGACGTGAGCGGCCACAGCGGCGGGGTCGAAAGAAAAGCCGCTCGGCAAAACGGTATTGGACATCGGATTCTCCTTTGGATTTTCGAGATTGCATCGGGCGTTTAGCGAAGGTCTTGCGGTGAACTGCGACGCTAAGCGGCAGGGAGAAGCCCCAGAAGGGTGCCAGCACCACAGTTACCGGTGGTGCTGGCACCACGATCGCGGCCCTGAGTAGCTGCGGCGCCCACCCGAAAATTCGCGTAGTGCACTACTCAATACGGCTTGGCCTCCCGCACGCTTCACTGATTCCGTCATCCGGTATCGGAGAAACAGGGGCAAAGGCGTCATGGACCGAAACAGACCGCAATGGCCGGCTCTCGGCGGGTATCTGCTCAAAGAGCGCGTCGCCGATTTCAACCGGGTCGATCGGTTGGTCGTGGAAGCGTTGCTGGCCCAGCCGGATTCCGCGCGAACACTCGGCAGATTGACTCGACGAGAGTCCGAGGTGCTCGCCGAACTTGCCACCGGGGGTAGTAACCGGGCGGTGGCGCAGCGGCTGGTGTTGACTCAGCGGGCGGTGGAAAAACATATCAATTCCATCTTCGCCAAGCTCGGGCTCACCGGGGATGACACGGTCGACCGACGCGTCAAGGCGGTTTTGATGTTCCTGGAGGCCACCGCGATGCGTCACGACAGCACGGCATGTCGCACACCTGCATAACAGTCATAGCGGCCGCGTGGATGGTCGGCCTGTGGGCGACCCACCGACACAGCGGCCCAGCCCCGCAGGCCGTGCCGACGACTGCCGCCCCGTTGCCACCACTCAGCACGACCGACGCCGCGTTCCTGGTGCTCAATGCGCTAGACGGCCGCAGTGGCGTCGGTGAGCGCTGCGGCGAAGGTCGCCAGATCGTCGACGGTCGTGTCCAGGTGCGGCGAAATCCGCAGCACCGGCCCAGTCAGTTCCAGCGGCGCCCGCTCCACCGCCGCCGCCGTGGTCAGGATGCGGCGTTCGGCGAGCAGCCACGCGCGGACCTTCACCGGGTCGGCGCCGTCGACGGGCGCCAGCGTGGTGATGGCGCTGGGCTCGTCGATCGATTCGACCACCCGCCACCCGCGCACATCGGCGAGCACGGTCCGGCTGACGCGGCCCACCTCGGCCAGTCGTACGCGCACCGCAGCCGGTCCGAACGCCACATGCTCGCCTATTGCAACCGAAAAGCCTACGCGAGCAGCAACATTAGCCTCGCCGAGTTCGAGCCGCTGAGCAACCGACAGCGACGACACCCACTCCGGCGGCGGCAGTCGCGGCGTAAGCCGCTGCATCAAGGTCGGGCGCACGGCCAACAAGCCGACGCCGCGCGGGCCGGCGATCCATTTGCGCGACGACGCATACGTCACGTCGGCGCCCGCTGCGCAATCCACCTGCCCGAGCGCCTGCGCCGCATCGACGACAAGCGGCAAACCCAATTCCCCACATAGTTTGGCCATTTGGTGCAGCGGTTGCACCACGCCGCGATGGCTGGCCACCGCGGTCAAGTGCACCAGTGCGGGCGGGTCGGCGGCCAGGCCGGCGGCGGCTTCGTCGACCGCGACCCGGCCCTCGCCGTCGGTCGGCAGCGGGCGGCGGGCGAAGCCGTGTGCGGCCATGACGGCCAGGTTGGGGCCGTACTCGCCGGGCAGACAAGCCACCGTGCGGCCACCCCGCGGCCAACTGGCCAGCAGCAGGTCCAGCGCGTGCAGCGACCCGGTGGTGAACACCACCTCGGCGTCGGGCATCCCGGCGAGCGCGGCGACGGCGGCACGTCCGGCGTCCAGAACCGGTTTGGCCGCCTCAGCCGCAACGTATCCACCGACTTCGGCCTCGTGCCGAGCGTGGCGGGCGGCGGCGTCCAGCACGGCGAAGCTCTGCCGCGAGCAGGCCGCGCTGTCCAGATGTAATCCGGCGACCGGCGGCCGAGCGGCCCGCCAGGTTTCGGCGAGGCCTTCGCTCACTTGACCGCCAGCGACAACCCGAAGTCGCCGGCGTCATCGGTCCACCACCGGGTGCGTCGCAGCCCCGCCGCAGCCAACTCGGCGGCCACCGCATCCGCGCGGAACTTGCAGGACACTTCGGTGAGAATCTCCTCACCGGCAGCCAATTCGACGGTCAGGTCCAGCGCGGCGATGCACACCTGCTGCGCGTTGTCGGCCCGAAGCCACATCTCCATGCGCTCGTCCTCGCTGTTCCAGCGGGCCACGTGCCGGTAGGCGTCGACGTCGAAGTCGGCGTCGAGTTCCCGGTTGATGACCGCGAGCACATTGCGGTTGAACTGTGCTGTCACGCCTGCGGCGTCGTCATAGGCCGCAACGAGCCGGTCGGCATCCTTGACCAGGTCGGTGCCCAGCAGCAGGCTGTCGCCCGGTCGCATCACCCCCGCCAGCGCCGCCAGAAACTCCGCACGCGGGTCAGCGGTGAGGTTACCGATCGTCGAGCCCAAGAACACAAACATACGCCGTCCACCGTCCGGGATTTCCGACAGGTGCTCTTCGAAATCGCCGCAGACAGCGGCAATTTCGATATCGGGATACTCACGCTGAATGGCCGCCCCGGCGGCCGACAGCACGTTGGCGTCGACGTCGAACGGCACGAACCGGCGCAGCGTGCCACCGTCATTCAACGCCGCCAGCAGAATCCGGGTCTTCTCCGATGTGCCGCTGCCCAGTTCGACCAGGGTGTCCGCACCGGTCACCGACGCGATTTCTGTAGACCGGGCCCGCAGGATCTCGGCTTCGGCACGTGTCGGGTAGTACTCCGGAAGCCGGGTGATCTGGTCAAACAGGTCGCTGCCTACCGAGTCGTAAAACCACTTGGGCGGCAGCGATTTCGGAGAACTCCCAAGACCGTCGAGCACGTCGCGACGCAGCGCCTGGTACGCCGAGTCCGCGGCCAGGTGATTGCACAGCGATAACGTCATCAAGGTCCCTTCGTGTGTTCCAGTGCGGTCAATGTGACGCCGTCGGCGGTGGCCTCGACCAGGTGGCGATCCGCTACGTCCTCCCAGCCGGGCTGGTCGTCATAGGGCTCGCTGGCCAACACCACCCCGTCGTCGCGGTGCAGTATCGACAGGGTGTCTCCCCATGTCGTGGCGAGGAGCCGGGAACCGTTGGCCGCCAGGATGTTCAGCCGTGCGTTGGGGTCCTCGCCTCCGACCTCGACGATTGTCTCGCCCAACGCGTCAAGACCCCGGTCGAAGATCAGCGCCGCGAGAATTGCGCTGTCACAGACCGATTCGGCTGATAGGCTCGTGGGCAGCACGCTTCTGTCGACAATTCCGTTGTGTGACAACAGCCAATGCCCATCGGTGAACGGCGCGGTCGCGCTGGCTTCGATCGGCATGCCGACCGTCGCCGAGCGCACCGCCGCCACCACGCAGCCGCTGCGCAGCGCCGGCGCGACGGAACCGAACGAGACGTCGCCCCACAACGGCGCGACACTGCGCCAGCGCCGCGGCGTCGCGCCGTCGAAGAACCCGACCCCCCAACCGTCGGCGTTCAACAGGCAATACTTTTGCCGGCGCGGCGCATAGGACTGCACCCGAAGACCATGCGGCGGGTCGAGCACCAACGAGGAGACCGAGACTTCGCGTCCCAGCCAGCCGAGATGTCGGCACATCAGGCGCGGCCCCCGGCTTGATCGTCTCCGACCGACCACGCCAACCGGACACCGCTGAAGATCTGCCGCCGATACGGGTGATCCCAGTTACGGAAGCTGGGCCGCAGGGTGGCCGACTCCACGGCCCAGGAGCCGCCGCGCAGCACCCGGTAGTCCCCGCCGAAGAACGGCTGAGAGTAGCGCTGATAAATCATCGGCGTGAAGCCCGGCCACGGTTGCAGCGTTGAGCTGGTCCACTCCCAGACGTCGCCGAGCATCTGCTCGACTCCGTAGGCAGACGCGCCGGCCGGGTAGGCGCCGACCGGCGCCGGGCGCAGTGACTCGCCGCCGAGGTTGGCGTGGGCGGCCGACGGCTCGTCGGCTCCCCACGGATGGCGACGCCGCGCATTGATCTCGGGATCCCACGCGCACGCCTTCTCCCATTCGATTTCGGTGGGCAGCCGGGCACCGGCCCACGCGGCGTAGGCCTCGGCCTCGAAGTAGCTGACGTGCTGGACCGGTTCGTCGGCGGATATGTCCTCGACGCGACCGAACCGGCAACGCGTCTGCCCGTCGGCTTCCCAGAACTGCGGCGCGGTCAGGCCGGCGCTTTGGCGGTGCTCCCAACCCCGCGCCGACCACCACCGCGGCTGCGTGTAACCGCCGTCGTCGACGAACTGCCGCCATTCGCCGTTGGTGACCGGAACTCGTCCGATGCGAAACTCCGGGACATCCACGACGTGGGCCGGGCGTTCGTTGTCCAGCGAGAACGGTTCGCTGGTCGCGCCGACGCCCAGGACGAACGGGCCACCGGGCACCAACACCGACGTCCCGGCAAGTCCGGGCCGCCCCGGCGGCAGCGTGGACGTGTCCGGCAGCAGCGGCGGACCGCCGCGCAGGTTCAGCGCCTGCAGCATCGTTTCGTCGTGCTGGTTCTCGTGGCTGATCACCATCCCGAACGGGAAGTCCCGGCCGGGCTCGTCGGGCAGCGCGTCGAGGGCATCCAGCGCAGCCGACCGCACGCTCCGGCAGTACGCCCGCGCCTGTTCCGGGGACAAAAGCGGCAGGTCGACGCGACCAGCCCGGGAGTGCACGAAGGCGTCGTAGAGGTTCTCGACGGCGCGCGGCAACATGCCCGGCCGATCCGGGTCACCGCCGCGCAGCAGCCACAGCTCTTCCTGCTGACCGATGTGCGCCAAGTCCCACACCAGCGGGCTCATCAGCGGGTCGTACTGGCGGCGGAGTTCGGCGTCGTCGAAATCGACCAGCCGCAGCGTCCGTTCCCGCGCTCGGCTCAAACCGCGGGCCAGTGCTTCGCTCGGAGTCACGGCTCCCCTCGCGCCAGCCGCGTGACCGTGGCCTCGATGCCGTTCTCGATCACCTGGTCGGAAAAGTCGTCGGCGGGACAGCGGCCGCGTTCGACCGCCGCGACCAGACGCTGCATCGACTCGCTGAGATCCGGCGGCACGTGTTCGGCGGCGACGGCCACCAGCCGGTTGGCCGCGGTGTAGAGCCGCTCGTCACCGAGCCCGACCCGGGCGGCGACGTCCCAAGCGGTAGCGACGGGTTCGACGACTTCAGCGGCGATATCGGCAGCAACCGGGTCGTCGAGCAGACTCACCAGCGTGAACACCACCGCCGGCCAGATGGCATCGGGAACGCTGTCCAGGTAGCGGATTTCCAGCCACTGCCGTGGACGCACCGGCGGGAACAGCGTGGTGAGGTGGTAGTCCAGGTCGTAGGGAGTCGGTCGGCGGCCGCCGAGCAACTCGCGGCCATCGGCCCAGTCCGCGAAGGGCAGGCGGTGAGTCACCGGCACCGCCTCAGGACTGTGCACCAGCATCACGGGCGCCTTAAGGGCATAGCGCGCCCAGTCGGTGCCCGGGTCCTCGCCGCTAGCGGTCAGGATAGGCCCGCAGCGCGCCGAGTCGAGCTGACTCCACACCCGCTGCCGGGAGGACCGCCAGCCGGAAAAGGCACCGCCCAGCAGCGGCGAATTGGCGGCGATCGCGACCAGGGTGGGCCCCAAGGCGTGGGTCAGCCGGACCCGGTCCGCCCATCCCGCCGCAGGCCCGGCGTCGAGATTGACCTGAACCGACGCCGTCGACGTCATCATCGCCGCGCCAGCCACCCCGGTGTAGCTGGCCCTGAAGAACTCCTCCATCGCGCGGTAGCGCGCGCCGGGATTGATGCGCTTGGACGGCCGCAGCGGATCTGCGCCCAGCAACACCAGGCCCAGACCGGCGGCGGCGAAAGCCTTTCGCAGCACCGCCTGGTCGGTAGTCATCGCCTCGATCGCCGGCACCACGCCGTCGACCGGCGGCCCGGACAATTCCACCGCGCCACCGGGTTCGACCGTGACCACGCTGCCGCCCGGCATCGCCGGAAGTGACTTCAGGACATCGGTGATCTCATCCCAGGTCGGCCGCCGGTACGGATCGGCCTGGTCGTAGCAATGCGCCTCGACCTCCAGACCGACACGTCCGACCGGGCCGTCGGACAAACAGCTCTCGGTGATGTACTGCGCCGCGGCCGACGCACTGGCCAGTTCGCTTTCTGCGGGGTGCGCTTGATCCGGCTGCGACGCGACGGCAAACGCCATATTCCCGATCCCTTCGGCCCCAGGCCACCGGTCCCGAACGATCGAGCCCGCTGGTTGCGCGCGGCTATCCAACGATAGTCACAAGCTTCCATCTTCCAGAGGGCACCGACATATTCCCGCCGTTGGCGGCTCCCGTCGGTTGCGGGCGCCGCCGCTCACGCGGCAAACCCGCTACGGCTATTGGCCGAGCGCGTTTTCCATGGCGCCGGCCAGCACGTTTACCGCGGGACCGCCATTGCCGGACTGACAGACCTTCGCTTGCAGGAGCACGTTTTCCCGCAGACGGGTCTGAGTGAAACATCGGCGGTCGGTGCCGGCTTCCTGTTTGGTCCATGCGGCGTCGGCCGGGCCGGGCGGTCCGCCGTCAAACGACCACACTTGCATGGTTCCGTTATCCAGATGCATCGCTGTGGTCTGCCCCGAGCAGCCGACCGTACGGTCTACGACGCGGTGAAACGCCGCGCCGGCGGCCGGGCCGGATGCGAAGACGCCGACCGCTTGCTTGACGAAATGCGTCTGGTCGGTCGGCGAGGTCTGCGTGCTGGCGCCGTTGAACGATGCCAGGTCGGGATCGTTGTACACCTCGGGCAACCCGATATCGGCCCAGTTGTTGCACGCCGGGTTGTCGACGAAGTACGGCTGGAACGGCTGGGTGAACATCGACTCGTCGCGCATCGGCCCGCCGACGATGTTGCCCACCGAACCCTTCCCCAGCACCGCGTAGCTGACCACGCCGGGATCCGAAGGTCGCGCTGCCGCGACCGGAGCCACAAATATTGCCGTGCCAATCGTCAGCGCCGCCGCGGCGATCCGCCTAGCTCGAGCCATGGATGCTGATCATGCCACTGAGCTACCCAAACAGAAGCCGGCACTGCCGCTAGAAATCGAATGTGGATGCGCCGCAGATACTTTGGCTGGTGTTACGGCATGGGAGGCGGACCGCCATGACCCCCGCCATGGCCGCCTGGACCACCGGGTCCGCCCGGACCCATACCCGGGCCGAAGGGCCCCGGCATCATCGGACCGCCGGGCCAACCGGGGCCCATCCCGGGCGGAACCGGTCCACCGGGGAAGACGAACATCCCCTCGGGACCTTCGGGACCGCCTGGACCAAACATGCCGTGGTGCGGGCGGAACGGGTGATCATGCCCGGCGACCGCGGCGCCAGTGAAGAAGATAACCGCGATGACGAAAACCGTGCCGGCGACGATCACCACCCACGCCGCAGCCTGGTAGAGCCGCGACGGCTTCGCTACGGGCGGCGCCGCGTGCGGCGGCGGAGGCGGGCCGGGGTGCGGCGGCTGGAACTGGGGCTCGGGTCCTTGGGTCATCCCTCGATAATGCCGACGCGCGCGCCGACCATCAAACGCCGCGCTGATGGAGTTGCCGATCCGTTATCCGCGGCAACCCGGAACCCCCGGGGTGGCTACCGGCTTAGTAGCACAAGAACCAGGCGAAACGGAGAATGACCACGGCGATGAGCACGACTCCCGCAATGATCGCCACCCAGGCCGCCGCCTGATAGACCCTCTCGGAGTGTGGCTGTGGAGGCAAGACGGACGGCGGCGCGACAGGAGACGGCGGAATCGGCGGCTGCGGTGTCTCGCTCATGCTTCTTAATAATGCCTCAGGGCAGCCACGGCCGCGACCGGACAACGCCGTGTCGTCTCTGTGCGCCCCGCCTCAGCAAAGCAATCCGCGTCATCGGCAAAGCTCGGAACCCGGCGCCCCACTGCGGGGACGCCGGGCTCATGGCAATGAACGGGCTACGGGTGTGCCGGAGCCAGCGACGGAGCGACGGACTGCGGTGGCTGTGAGGGCCCGACGACGTAGTCGTTGGGCCCGCTTGGGCCGCCAGGCCCGCCAGGACCGCCTGGGCCGCCTGGGCCGCCGTGGAAGCCGGCCCCCATACCGTGGCCGTGGTGCATGCCACCGGGGGCCATGGCGTGGTGCTGCGCCCAGTGGTGGTGGCATCCGTGGTGGTGGTGGCCCGCAATCTTGAAGCCGGCGAAGAAGATGGACATGGCGATGAACAGGATCCCGGCGACGATCACGACCCACGCCGCGAACCGGTACAGCCAATACGGTTTGACTACTTCAGTCGTTGGTGTGGTGGCGACCGTGGTCGGTGTGGTTGGTGTTTCGTGTGTTTCACTCATGCTGAAATGATGCGTGGGCAACGGATAGGGCGCGCTAGGTACAACCTATGAAAAAGATATGAGTGGTGCCGAGTTTGGCCGTACCGGGTCGACTGAGCCGTTAATTGCCGTCTGACCAGGGTTTAAATGGGTTGACCGCGAATTGGATTACCCGATAGGGCGCCCGTGACCGTGGATCGCTGTTATGCCACTGGCTGACGAATACCCGCAACTCGTCCAGCGTCGATCCAGGAGAGATGTATCCGCCGTATGGCTGGGCCAGTCGG
>NZ_DATFZD010000365.1:0-11030 GCF_035314665.1 Mycobacterium sp.
GTCCGCGCGAGCTGGGCGATCTGATGCTCTTGAGGGGTCAGTTCGACGCCCGGCTCCTCGCGGTGCGTGCGTACCTTCTCCCCGGTGGCCTCAAGCTCGCGGCGGGCGCGGTCGGCAAATGCGTTGGCGCCCATGGCCGAAAACGCGTCAAACGCGGCCCGTAACTGCGTGCTCGCCTCGGAGCGGCCGTCGGTACGCCGGAGCCACTCGCCGTAACACAGCCGCGCCCGCGCGAGGAA
Organism: Mycobacterium sp.; assembly: GCF_035314665.1. Taxonomy (GTDB): domain Bacteria; phylum Actinomycetota; class Actinomycetes; order Mycobacteriales; family Mycobacteriaceae; genus Mycobacterium. Next base: position 240 of record NZ_DATFZD010000365.1, read on the forward strand.
AGTCGCCATCCGGGTGTGACTGAGCAACTCGATGGCCTCTCGGTAGAGCTCGTCGGCGACATCGCCGTCGGCCAGCAGGGCCCGCGCAAGCGCCGCCGCGCCACGGGCCCAGTCGGTCCCGCTGGCCGCGGCCACCGCCGACAACCGCTCACACGCCGCGGCGGCGCGATCTGGCTGGCCGCTTCGTACCGCGGCCTCCACCAGTTCGGGCAGCGCCCCGTTCGCGTTCATTATCTCGTTCGCACTAACGGCGTCGTCAGCAGCCACGGCGGCCCTGCTGTAGTCAGCTAGGCTGTTGTAGAGCACCGCCTTCATAAGGTCCACAAACGCCAGTGCCACGCCCTCACCCCGGGTAGCAGCACCGACAGTCATCTTATCCATCAGTTCGCTTGCCCGGGGGACGTCTCCGCGCCACACCGCCAGCATCACCGCGCAATACAAATCGCGCTCCGGGCTCGTCGGATCAATGCTCGCCTGCTCCGACATCAGTGCCTCGGCCTGAGCGAACTCACCTGACTGCGCGTGAAACATCACCAGATGGCCGAGTGCAAACGGGAGCCAGCTCAGGGTGCCGCTGGAGCGGGCGAGCCGAACCTGGCCGCTGGCCAGCTCGAACCACGCCTCGTCGTCCCTCAGCTCGATGGCCACGAGGTTGTAGGGGTGGCACAGCGCGTCCAATCGCTGGGGCTGGGCACGATATTGGCGCAGCGCCTCTTTCAGCAGCGGCGCCGCGGCGACATATCCGTCAACTACCCGCACCGCGAGCCCGCGCAACAGCAGCTGAGGATAGGGCAGCGGCTCGGGCCCCAACGGGGCGGATAGGGCTGCCCGCGCTACCTCCGACATGCCTGCCCCGACGGCGAGGCGCCCGGCGTAGATGCCGGCCACCACAGCTTCCAGGTAGGTATCCGATGCCTGGTCGGCATCCAGCGGCTGCAGCCGCTGCGCGGCCTGGAGCAGCAGCGAGGGCGCCTCCCCGCCGCAGTTGAGCCCAAATGCGATCTGCGCGTGCATCCGCTTAACCCGCGCGTGGCCGCGCTGGTCGAGGGGACCGGCGTCGGCGGCTGCCAGCAGCTGTTGAGTCGCGACGAAATCGCCGGCGGCGTATTTGGCTTCGGCGGCAACCAGCGCACGAGCGGCCCGCCGACCCGGATCGGGGGTCAGCGCCACCGCCCGCTCCCAAAATGCCGCAGCCGCCGCGGCCCCGCCGCGATGCTGGGCGCGATCGGCCGACCCGATCAGCTCGGCGGCCACCTCCTCATCGGCAGCGTCCGCCGCATGGGCGCGATGCCACGCCCGCCGATCCGGATCGACCTGCGGGTCGGTCGCGTCGGCGAGGGCGGCATGAGCCGCCCGTCGTTCCTCGACGTCGGCGGCCTGGTACACCGCCGAACGCAGCAACGGGTGACAGAAGCGCACCCCCGCGCCGATGTCCAGCAGCCCGGCATCGACGGCCGAATGGGCCGCGGTGATGTCCGAACCCAACCTCAGAGCCGCGCGGCTCAGGAGGGCGGGGTCCCCAACCGGATCGGCGGCCGCCAGCAACACCAATTGTTGGGTTTGCCACGGCAACCCACGCAACCGCGTCAGGTACTGGTCCTGTATACGGCTTGGAACACTGGCGGCGTCGGGCAACGCAAACCCGCCCGCGAAATCCACCGAGCCAAGCTCCAGCAGAGCCAACGGGTTTCCGTGTGCTTCCTCGACGATGCGTCTTAGCACGCTCTCGTCGACCCGCGCCGTGGTCACCGATGCCAGCAGCGCGCGGGCCGGTTGCTCGGCCAGCCCGGATAACCGCAGATCAGGCAAGCCCGCCAATGGATCCTCCGGGACCGCCATGGAGATATCGGGCGTCCGGGCCGCAAACACCAGCCCCACCGGCTCGACCAGCAGCCGCCGCCCGACAAAACCGAGCACCTGAGCGGTGGCGCGATCCAGCCACTGGACGTCGTCGACCACGCACAACAGCGGCCGGTCCTCTGCCGCCTGCGCCAACAGGTTCAGCGTCGCAAGCGCCACCATAAACGGGTCCGGGCGCGCCCCGGACGTCAGACCCAACGCCACGCTGAGGGCCTCGCGCTGAGATTCGATCAACTCGCCCAGGCAGGAGAGCATCGGCGTGCACAGATCGTGCAGCCCGGCGAAAGCCAACTCCATCTCCGACTCAACGCCCGTGCACCGCGCCACCCTAAAGCCGGCCGCTCGATCCGTCACGTGCCGCAGCAGGGCGGTCTTGCCGATCCCCGCCTCACCGCGCAGCACCAGCACCGCGCTGCGGCCGCCACGCACCTGATCCAGCAGCCCGTCGAGCGCCGCGCACTCGGTTTGCCGCCCAGACAACGACGTCAACGAGTTCCCGTCACGATGGCGATCGCCCACCAGCAACCACCGTCCTCACCGCACCGAGGGCCTGAACACCGCGAATCTTAACGCCGCCCACGCGGTCGTGAAACGCCGCACATCCCCGGGCCCGCGCCACCACTTCGTAATACCAAGGTGCTGAGCTTTGACGCCGACACCCGCTAGTGCTTTGGAACCGCGCTCGCGAAAATCGTGGTCGAAGAGTATTGCGAGCGGTTCTCGCCACCAATCCCCTCTACCACTCGCGGAGGACCCTGCGGGTATTCCACGGCGGCTCATCCTGGGGCGCAGCCCAATTCGACTCCGCTGTGTCTACGGCCAGCCTCGTGCCAGAAACCGCTGATGCGCGGTGGTAAGCGGGTTATCGGTCTCGCGTGGCGACGGCGAGTGGGTGACCGCGGCGAGCGAGGGCGGCGTCGAGTTCGTGGCGTGAGCCGACGTCGAGCTTGGTGAAGATGTTGCGCAGGTGCCATTCCACGGTGCGTGCGCTCAGGAACAGTTCGGCGCCGATCTCTGGGTTAGTGCGCCGTGTCCGCGCGAGCTGAGCGATTTGATGCTCTTGCGGCGTCAGTGCGGCGCCTGGGTCCTGGCGGTAGGCCCGTACCTTTTCTCCGGTGGCCTCCAGCTCGCGGCGGGCGCGATCGGCAAATGCGTTGGCGCCCATGGCCGAAAACGCGTCAAACGCCGCCCGTAGCTGAGTGCTCGCCTCGGCGCGGCGCTGGCTGCGTCGCAGCCACTCGCCATAGCACAGCCGTGCCCGCGCGAGGTGCGATGCCATCCGCGTCCCGACGAGTAACTCGATGGCCTCCCGGTAACGACCTTCGGCCACATCGCCGTCGGCTATCAGCGCGCGCGCCAGCGCGGCCGCCGCAAGAGCGCTGTAGGTCCCGCTGGCCGCGGCCATCGCCGACAACCGCTCAGCGGCCTCAGCGGCACGCGTCCGCTGGCCGCTTCGCGCCGCGGCCTCCACCAGTTCGGGCAGCGCCCAATAGGAGATGAGGAAGTCGTTTGCGCCGACTGCGTTGTGCGCCGCCTCGGCGGCTCGGTCGTACTCCGCCTGAGCGTTGTAGAGCACTGATTTGGCGAAGTCGACATAAGTTAATGCCACGCCCTCGCCCCGCCTGGAACCGGCTATCACCATCTCTTCAAATAGGTCGGTTGCGTGTGCCGGGTCGCCGCGCCAGGCCGCCAGCAGCACCGCGTCGTACTGCAAGCTGATCGCGCCCACACCCGGGTCCAAGGTCTGCCACTCCGAGATGAGCGCCTCGGCCTCAGCGAACTCGCCAGCCCGGACGTGATACTCCGAAAGCCAACCCAGCGCGACCGGAAGCCAACTCAGGCTGCCCGTGGTGCGGGCGAGGTGTACCTGGCCGCTGGCAATCTCAAACCACGCACCGTCGTCCCACAGCTCGGCTACCACTAGGCAGTACGGGTGGCACAGCGCATCCAGCTGCATCGGCTGGGCTCTGTAGAGGCGCAGCGCTTCTTTGAGCAGCGGAGCCGCGGCAACATGGCCATCGAGCACCCGCACCGCCAGCCCGCGCAGCAGCACCAGCGGATGCGGCGGCTCGGGCCCCAGCGGCACGGATTTCGCCACCTGCGCCACCTGGGCCAAGCTATCCCCGGCCGCGAGGCGGCCGGCGTACATGCCGGTTACCAGGCCTTCCAGCAGGGTTTCCAGCGCCAGAACGGGATCCAGCGGCTGCAGCCGCGCCGCCGCCTGCAGCAGCAGCAGCGGGGCCTCTCTGCCGCGGTTGAGTAGAAACGTGAGCTGCAGGCCGAATCGGATCTGCACGCGCATGCGCTCAAGGCGCGCCTGCCCCTGTTGGTCGAGTGGACCCATCTCGGCGGCTGCCAACAGTTTTTCGGTCGCCGCGAAATCCCCCGCGGCGTATTTGGCTTCGGCCGCAACCAGTGCCCGCTCTGCCCGCGTGGCCGGATCGGGGGTCAGTGGAACCGCCCGCTCCCAAAACGCCGCCGCCGCCGCCACCCCGCCGCGGCGCGCCGCGCGATCGGCCGACCCGATCAGCTCGGCGGCCACCTCCTCATCGGCAGCACCCGCCGCGTAAGCGCGATGCCAGGCCCGCCGGTCGGGGTCAAGTTGCGGGTCGGTCACTTCGGCCAGAGCGGCATGCACGACTCGCCGCTCTTCCTCCTCGGCGGCCCCGTAGACCGCCGAGCGCAGCAACGGGTGGCGAAACCGCACGGTCGCACCGATGTCCAGCAGTCCCGCATCGACGGCCAAGTCGGCCGCGCGCATGTCCAGACCCAGCGCGTGTGCCGCGCGCTGCAGCAGCGCCGGGTCCCCGACCGGATCGGCCGCGGCCACCAACACCAGCCGCTGGGTTCCCCGCGGCAACCCGCGCAGCCGCGTCAGGTACTGGTCCTGGATGCGCCGCGGCACACTGACCGCGTCGGGCAGCGCAAATCCGCCCGCGAAATCCACCGCGCCCAGTTCCACTAATGCCAGCGGGTTTCCGTGCGCCTCCTCCACGATGCGTGTGCGCACGCTCTCATCGAGACGAGCCGTAGTCACTGATGCCAGCAGCGCCCGAGCCGACCGCTCATCCAGCCCGGACAACCGCAGGTACGGCAACCCCGCCAGCGGATCGTCCAAGGCGTCCGTCGTTCGGGTCGCGAACACGAGCGCGACCGGCTCGGCCAGCAGCCGCCGCCCCACAAAGCCGAGCACCTGAGCGGTGGACCGATCCAGCCACTGCACGTCATCCACCACGCACAGCAGCGGGTGCTCCTCAGCGGCCAGTGCGAACAGGTTCAGCGCCGCCAGCGCCACTAGGAACGGTTCGGGACGTTCCTCAGACGCCAGACCCAGCGCCACACTCAGCGCTGCACGCTGGGGTTCGATCAACGCATCCAGGCACGAGAGCATCGGCGCGCAAAGGTCATGCAGTCCAGTGAAAGCCAACTCCATGTCCGACTCGACGCCCACACACCGCGCCACGCTAAAGCCCGCCGCCTGATCGGTCACGTACCGCAACAGCGCCGTCTTACCGACCCCCGGCTCACCCCGCAGCACCATCACGGCGCTGCGGCCGCCACGCACCTGATCCAGCAGCAAATCCAGCGCCGCACATTCGCGTCGCCGCCCATACAACGACGTCAACGCGTCCGCGTCGCGATGGCGATCGCCCATCAGCAACCACCGTCCTCACCCGACCAAGCCCCCACTCATCCCCAACCTTAAAGCCAAACACCTCCTGGCAGGCCACGTGAAATGGTTGGCAATGTGTTTAGACGCCACTTGCTCGGGCACTGTGTTCCACAGCCGCGAGCAGGGTAAGAGCTATTAGACGGCATGGAGTGCTGGACCTCGCTCAATTGTGAAAGTGGGTTGCCGTCCGGAAATAGGTCCTGGCCGGGCCCGACCAGGTGACGGAGGGATGCACCACGATCGGCGCGCAAGCCGCGCGAGTCGACCTCGTTGCTCACCGCTGTTGGCCTGGAAGGGCAACTATCTACCGCCGGCCTAGGTCGGTGCCTAGGGTGGCCTGCACGGTCTTGGGCTGACCGGAACTGTCGGTGACGACCAAGGTTACCGGGGTGCCGGGTTCTTTGGATTGCGCCGCGGCCAGCAGCATGTCACCGTTTTCGATGATTTGGTTGTCGAGTTTGGTGACCAGCGCGCCAACGGTCAACCCGGCCGCCGCGGCGGGGCTACCGTTTTCCACCACGGTGATCTTGGCGCCGTGAGGGTCGATGTCGTTGCTGGCCTGAGCGCCCAGCCAGCCATGCGAGGCGTGGCCGGTGGCGAGCAATTCGGCGGCGATACGTGCGGCGTGATCGACGGGAATGGCAAAGCCCAGCCCGATCGATCCGCGATAGGCGGTGCCCGAGCCGTCGGCCGGGATCGCACCCTGCCCGGCCGCGTTGATGCCGACGAGGTCACCGTCGATATCAACGAGGGCGCCGCCGGAGTTACCCGGGTTGAGCGCGGCGTCGGTTTGGATGGCATAAAACGCGCCGAACCGCTGCTCGGGATCGGTCGCCGGAGATACCAGACGGTTGAGCGCGCTGATGATGCCGACGGTGACCGTGCCGCGCAACCCCATCGGAGTTCCCACCGCCGTCACCGGCTGACCGACGCGCAGATTGGCCGACGAGCCAATCGAGATTGGGGTGAGCCCGGAAATCTGTTGGACGCGACCAATGGCGATATCGCTCGCTGGGTCGGTCGCGATCACAGTGAACGGTGCGGTCCGGCCGTCGTTGAAAATCACCTCGAAGCTCCCCGACTGGGGCGGTCGGCTGCTCGCCAACGCTACGACATGGTTATTGGTCATGATCAGTCCATCGGCACTCAGGACGATCCCAGAAGCCATCAGGGGGTAGCCGCCTTGGTTGATTTGCAGTGTCACCACACTGGGCAACACCTTTGCCGCCACCTGCTCTATCGAGAATGCGCGGGGATCGGGCCGGTTTAGGACAGAATCAGCAGCCACGGATTGGCTGCCGACAGCCTTTGGATGGACAAGCACCACAACAGCGGTACAGATCGCTGCGACAAGCCCCGCCACCTCCAGGGCACGCACAATCAAGCGCCTAACGCGAGCCAGCCCCGGTCGGCGCGCGGTACGCGTGGCCGCCCGATGAGACGGGTACCTGCGGGCACGCCGGAGATGCGGCCGCACAGCTGGGTTATTCGGCTCATGCCCCTGTACTCCAGACATAGGCATCACGCGGCGACCGCCGTGGCCAGCTGACATGAGTGGTCTCCTTACCTTTTCGTTGGCGCCCACGCGTGGCGTTGGCCGACACGTCGAAGTCCATGGGGCTCAACGACGTTGCCGAACCGGTCTGCGAGTACGTCATCTCGGCGATGGCGTCGGTCGCGAGCAGAGTTGCGCGCAAGCCGCTTTCGCGTGTTACGTGCTGGCAGATCGGCTCTTGTTTAGAGTGCCGCGTTCGCATACGTCTGTCGCTACCGGCAACGCCAATCGATATACCCCGCTAGCGGGTATCGCGTGTGAAAGGTGCTGCCTTTCTGGCGAATTGTCAGAAATGATCTGGGCCGACCTGAGGCCTTCTCATCACCTCCATCACGGCGGTTGGGATTTTCTGCTGCGACCGTGTATCCGATGTCTCGTTGAAAGCGGCCTGTAGTGTGGCGCTGGCGTCCGATCAACCACCGAGGTACTAGGCGCGCTACCACCAATAGTGCTTACGCTCTAGGAGATCGCAGCGCGGTGGTGAATCGCCCAAGCAAACCGTGATGCCACGGGCTTCAATGTGGCCGCGGGGAAGCGCGCAAAGCAACTTGACACTCTTGCCAATCACCTCACCAGAGATTGGTCGTCAGTTTCCGTTGCGGTGTGAGTCCGGTCTGTGTGTGCCTGCCCGACTCAGCGCGGCACTGTTGCGCGGCTACTCAAGCGGTATCGCAAACATTGTGCGCCTTTCGGCCGCCATGGAAGAGCGCCGTGTTGGCCGGCTGGGTGTGCCGTTACGCGGCGAGTCCGAGAGCGTCCCGGATAGCGGCCCCGGACAGGGCGGCCTTGGGGATGAAGGCCAGAGCCGGGCTGGCAGCGACCAGTTCGGCGAAGTCCTCCTCGGCGTGCGTGGAGATCAAGATAGTCGGCAGGTCGGCGCCGAACCCGTTGCGGTGGAGCCGCTCAACGAGTTCAAAACCGCTCTCGTCACCGAGGTCGATGTCGACAAGCGTCACGTCGGGCCGCAGGTTCTCCACGCACTGCAGCCCTTCCGCGGAGGAGCTTGCCACCGCGACCACGCTGATTCCCTGATGCTCCAGCAACCGCGTCGCCGCATCGAGGAAATCGCGGTTGTCGTCGACAATGACGCACCGCACCCGATCACCTAGTCTCACCAGTTCAGTTTGGAGTAGCGACGGCCCGATGGCATGGAAGCTAGCAGGAAATTCGCCCCGAGACGGGAAGGATTGGCGGGCCTGCTGTGACGCCGGTCGCAATGAGGAGACTTGGCGGGCTGCGTAGCCGGGCGCGGGGTTACTGATCGGCGGCCAGATACCGGTTAGCCGGGAGACGCGGAATGCGGCTGACCAGAACCCGCCATGGTGGCCAGCGGTGCAGACGTGGGCCAGCGCGGACGCAAACGTAAGGCGGGTAGCCGGATAGACGCCGTTCGGGGCGCGACACGAGAGGTGCATGATGACCCTGCCAGTGGAATTGACTGCCGACGCGGGCCCTACGGCCGGCTTTGAAAACCAAATCGCTCCCTTGCTCAGCGACTTACACCGGCAGGCGCTGCGGATGACCCGCCATCACGCCGATGCCGAAGACCTGGTCCAGGACACGCTGGCAAAAGCCTTCGCCGGGTTTGACTCCTTCCGGCCGGACAGCAATATCTGCGCCTGGCTGTACCGAATCCTGGCCAACACCCACATCAGTAATTGCCGTAAAGCCCAGCGGCGTCCAGTACAGCATTTGGCGGAGGCGATTTCGGATCTGCAAGTGATGGCGAGCGCTGCGCATTCGGCAACGGGAATGCCGTCGGCCGAAGATCAAGCGCTGAAAAGAATTGGCGACCACGACGTCATCACTGCAATGCGCGCGCTGCCCGAGCAGTTCCGCCTCACCGTTTACTACGCGGATATCCAGGGACTCCCGTGCAAGGAAATCGCCACAGTGATGGACACGCCAATCGGAACCGTGGTGTCGCGCCTGCATCGCGGGCGTCGCCGACTGCGCAGGCTGCTCACCGAGGTGGGCCGGACGGAGGGCCATCGCAACTCATGGGGCCTGGCGCAAACGGCGTGAGGGGCCTGCTTGGCGCTGGCGCTACTGTGACACCGATCAGCTGCAAGTCACCGCGAGTCGAGAAACGTGATCACAGCGCGGACGCGACGATGGTCGTCGCCGGTCTCCGGTAGGCCGAGTTTGGTGAGGATGCTGCGGACGTGCTTTTCGACCGTGCCCTCGGTCACCCACAACTGCCGCGCGATGCCGGCATTGGATCGGCCCTCGGCCATCAACTCCAGCACCTCGAATTCGCGCGGCGACAGTACCGACAGCGGATCGTTGCGGCGCCGTCCGGACACCAGCTCCTGTACCACCGCCGGGTCGATCGCCGACGCGCCCTTCGCTACCCGCTGCAGGGTGTCGACAAAATCGGCGACGTCGGTGACACGGCTCTTGAGCAGATAGCCGATCCCGCGGCCGCTGGCCAACAGCTCCATCGCATGCTCGACGTCGACGTAGGCAGACAGCACCATAATCCCGGTGTCGGGCAGCTCCTCCCGGATCACCCGGGCGGCCTCGAGACCCTCGGTGGTGTGGGTGGGCGGCATCCGGATGTCCACCACCACCACATCGGGGTTGGTTTTGCGCACCAGCGCGAGCAGCTCGACAGCGTTGCCGACCTGGCCGACGACGGTGAACCCGGAGCGGTCCAGCAGGCTGGCCAAACCCTCGCGGAGCAGGGTTTCGTCCTCGGCCACAACCGCGCGCAGCGGGGCCGGCCCAGTGCTGGCCTCGGCGGTGCTTGTTTCCGTGGTCAAAGCGCTCGTCCTTCCGGGTTGCCTGCTTGAGGAACCATCTTGCACCGCGCGGTATCCGTTTTCCAGCTATCACCCATACCGGTTAGGCGCCAGCAGCGACGACCACGGACACCAGAAACGGCATCGTGAGTGCATGGTCCTGGAATGGAAAGCTCCGATCGGCGCTCGTTTGTTCGACGTCGTCGCGGGCAGGGACACCGATCAGGTCTATGTCGCCGCCGACGACTGTGTGCTCGTGCTGGCCGGCAGCGACATCGCGGCGCGCATACCCGTCGGCCCTGATACCAAGCGCCTGATTCTCGGCGACGACGAGGCTTTTCTTTACGTTCCCGGCTACGACGGTTCGGTACGGATCATCACCACCGCCGATCACACGGTCACGACCATCTACGGCAGCCCGAGCACCGCTGAAGTCGTCAGCCCCTCGGGGCGGCACCTCTACACCGCCCACATGGCGACCAGTCGCGAAAGCTTCGAAAGCTTGATTTCAGCGACCGCTGCAGACGGTACGTCGATCACCACCGTGGCGATCGAGAACTACGCCACCGGGATGGATCTGAGCCCCGACGGCGATCACCTCTACGTCGCGACTTCCCGGCTCAGTTCCTACACCCAGTACTTTCCCGGCTCGATCACGGTGATCGACACGGCGCAACACGACGTTGTCGACATCATCGCCGTCCCGCTGTCGCCGGACACCGTGACCGTGAGCCCGGATGGTTCGCGTGTCTTGGTGACCCACTACGACACCAACTCGATCTCGGCCATTGATGTCGAAACGCGCGAAGTCACCTCCATGCGCCTCCCCGACGCGCCGCTGTCCGCGGCGGTCACGCCCGACGGCACCGGCGTCTACGTCATCGGCATGCAGTCACTTGTCGCCGTCGACTTCCCGACCAAAATCGCGGAGATCATCCCCGCCGGGGAGATGCCGCGCC
>NZ_DATFZD010000366.1:0-17952 GCF_035314665.1 Mycobacterium sp.
CAACGGCTGGGCGGCGGGCGGCGGGCACAGCCTGCACGTGACCTGCGACCTCACCCTGGCCAGCCGTGAGCACGCCCGGTTCAAGCAGACCGACGCCGACGTCGGCAGCTTCGACGGCGGCTACGGCAGCGCATACCTGGCAAGGCAGGTCGGCCAGAAGTTGGCCCGCGAGATCTTCTTCCTCGGCCGCGACTACACCGCCGAGCAGATGCACGCGATGGGCGCGGTCAACGCCGTCGTCGAGCACGCCGAACTGGAGACGGTGGGTGTGCAGTGGGCAGCCGAGATCAACGCGAAATCACCTCAGGCACAACGGATGCTGAAGTATGCGTTCAACCTTCTCGACGACGGGCTGGTGGGCCAGCAGCTGTTCGCCGGTGAGGCCACCCGGCTGGCGTACATGACCGACGAGGCCGTCGAGGGCCGCGACGCATTCCTGGAGAAGCGGCCGCCCGATTGGAGCCGGTTCCCGCGCTACTTCTAGCGATCGGGGCTCCCCCTAGACTCGCGACCTGTGAGCAATAACCCGCTGCAATGGTTGAACAACAAGTTCGTCCTGGCCACCATGCGCCCACCCTTTACCGCCCAACTCGCGGCGTACCGTCGGGCCGCGAAATCTGTCGACCTGAAGGGCAAGCGCATCCTGCTCACCGGAGCGTCGTCGGGCATCGGCGAGAGCGCCGCCGAGGAGTTCGCCCGCTGCGGCGCCACCGTGGTGGTCGCTGCCCGTCGCAAGGACCTGCTGGACGCGCTGGTGGGCCGGATCGAAGACCGCGGCGGCAAGGCCATCGCGATGCCGTGCGATCTGTCTGACCTAGACGCTGTCGACGCACTCGCCGCCGGCGTGGAGGAACGTCTTGGCGGGGTGGACATTCTGATCAACAACGCCGGTCGCTCGATCCGCCGACCGTTGGCCGAGTCGCTGGAGCGCTGGCACGACGTCGAGCGGACGATGGTGCTCAACTACTACTCGCCGCTACGCCTGATCCGCGCGATCGCGCCGGGGATGTTGCAGCGCGGCGACGGGCACATCATCAACGTCGCGACGTGGGGAGTGTTCAGCGAGGCGTCACCGCTGTTCTCGGTCTATAACGCGTCGAAGGCCGCGCTGTCGGCGGTCAGCCGGGTCATCGAAACCGAATGGGCGCCAAAGGGTGTGCACTCCACCACGCTGTACTACCCGCTGGTGGCGACCCCGATGATCGCGCCGACGAAGCAATACCAGGGACTGCCGGCGTTGACGTCACACGAGGCGGCCGGCTGGATGGTCACCGCCGCGCGCACCCGGCCGGTCCGGATCGCGCCGCGGATGGCCGTCTTCGCACGGACGATGGACACGGTGGGTCCCGGCGCGGCGACCAGGATGATACGGCGGCAGCGGCTCCAGCCCGGCGACGATGCAGAGCGCGGAGCGCGATGAGGAGGAGCCGGGCAATTCAGCTTCAGCCCGGCGACGCGTGATAGACACAAGGCATGGAGATTCTCGCCAGCCGGATGCTGTTTCGGCCGGCGGACTATGAACGATCGCTGAGCTTTTACCGCGACCAGATTGGGCTGGCGATCTTCCGTGACTACGGCGCGGGCACCGTGTTTTACGCCGGCCAGTCACTGATCGAGCTGGCCGGCCACGGCGCGCCGGACCACCCCGCCGGGCCATTCCCCGGCGCGCTGTGGCTGCAAGTGCGTGACCTCGCAGCGACGCAGGCCGAGCTGGAGAGCAGAGGCGTGTCCATCGCCCGCGAGGCGCGCCGCGAACCATGGGGTCTGCACGAAATGCATGTCATCGATCCCGACGGCGTGATCCTGATCTTCGTCCAGATTCCGCCCGAGCATCCTCTGCGCCGCGACACACGTGGCGAAAGCCGCCGATCCGCAGGTTAACGTCAGGCGAACTTCTGTCGACGAGTGTCGAATACCAGGGATTCACATCCCCGTTCTTTCGACAACCGCGCCCAGATACCCGCAGAATTAGCGCCGTGAACCTTCAGTTGTTCCTCTTGATCATCGTCGTGATCACAGCCCTCGCATTCGATTTCACCAACGGGTTCCACGACACCGGCAATGCCATGGCCACCTCGATCGCCAGCGGAGCGCTCTCGCCGAAAGCCGCCGTATCGCTCTCGGCGGTGCTGAACCTCGCCGGAGCGTTCCTGTCCACCGCGGTCGCCGGGACAATCGCCAAGGATTTGGTGAACGGTCATCTGGTGACCTTGCAACTGGTCTTCGCCGGTCTGGTCGGCGGGATCGTCTGGAACCTGATGACCTGGCTGCTGGGTATCCCGTCAAGCTCCTCGCATGCCCTGGTCGGTGGCATCGTCGGTGCCATGATCGCCGCGGTCGGCGGGCACGGGGTGATCTGGACCGGCGTGGTGTCCCGCGTGTTGATTCCGGCCCTGGTGTCGGTGGTTTTGGCCGGGCTGGTCGGTGCGGTCGGCACCTGGCTGGTCTACCGGCTCGATCGCGGCGTTCCGGAGGAGCGCAGCGAAACCGCTTTCCGGCGCGGCCAGATCTTCTCGGCGTCGCTGGTTTCGCTGGCGCACGGCACCAACGACGCGCAGAAGACGATGGGCGTGATCTTCCTGGCGTTGATCTCTTACGGCGCGGTCAGCCGGACCGCCGCCTTGCCCCCCTTCTGGGTCATCTTCGCCTGCGCGTGTGCGATGGCACTGGGCACCTACACCGGCGGCTGGCGGATCATCCGCACCATGGGTAAGGGACTCGTCGAGATCCATTCGCCGCAAGGCATGGCCGCCGAATCGTCTTCGGCGGTAATCATTTTGCTGTCCGCTCACTTCGGGTACGCGCTGTCCACCACTCAGGTGGTGACCGGATCCGTGCTCGGCAGCGGGGTTGGCAAACCCGGAGCAGAGGTGCGCTGGGGGGTGGCCGGCCGGATGGCGACCGCGTGGCTGATCACGCTGCCGGCGGCCGGTCTGGTCGGTGCCATCACGTACTGGGTGGTGCACGGGATCGGTGGCTTCGCCGGCTCGATCGTCGGCTTCGCTCTGCTGGTGGCAACGGCCGCTGCAATCTACCTGCGGTCGCGGAGAAACAAGATCGACCACAACAACGTCAACGCCGAGTGGAAGGGTGACCTCACCACCGGACTCGACGAGGTCGGCACCCCGACGGTCACCGTCGACGCGGGCGCCCCCGGCGCGAACGGAAAGGCCACCGACGCCCCTCCCGCAAAGAAAGCAGGCATGTCATGAGCACTTGGTTCAACTACCAGGCTTCGTTGAAGATCCTGATCTTCGGTTTGCTGCTCGGTAGCGGACTGCCTGCGCTGTTCGCACTCGCGGTGCGGGCGGGCGCCGTGGGCGCCGGCGTCGCGGGTACCGATGGGACTGCCGTGGGGCACAAGAATCCGGCGCTGACCGCGCTCAGCTGGCTCATATACGCGTTGGCGCTGGTCGCGGTCCTCATCGGCGTGTTGTACATCGCCCGCGATTTCATCGGGGCGCGCACTGGCATGTATATCCTTGGAGCCAAGCCCGCATAAAAACTTAAATTCATTCGCGGTTCAGGCTTGACCAGGCCTGTGCGGGGGAAGTTGAGGCAGTGTGAACCGATTCTTGACCTCAGTAATCGAGTGGCTCCGTGCGGGATATCCCGAGGGCATCCCACCCACTGACTACTTTCCGGTCCTCGCCCTGCTGACGCGTCGGCTGTCCAACGACGAGGTCAAGGTGGTGGCCCGCGAAGTGATGCAGAACGATGGCATCGATGACGTCGACATCGGTGTGCTGATCACCCAGATCACCGACCAGCTGCCGTCCCCGGCAGACATCGAGCGGGTGCGGGAACGGCTGGCCGCCAAGGGTTGGCCGTTGGACGATGCCCGTGACGGCGAGGGGGCCGGATAGCAGTCCTGCGCGCCTTCGCCGTGGCGCAGGGCTCCTCGGCGCTCCCGCTGCTGGCTGCCCTCCAACAGGTTCTCAACGGCCGGGCGTCTGCCATGCTGCCGGTGCCGGCCGGCGCCGATCGCGGGTCCACCTTGTCGGCGCTGCGGGTGGGCGAAGCTATCGACGACGACATCGCCCTGGTGGTGACGACATCGGGGACCACCGGCGCGCCCAAGGGTGCGCTGCTCACCGCCGCCGCGCTGACCGCCAGTGCCGGGGCCACCCATGACCGTTTGGGCGGTCCGGGCCGATGGCTGCTGGCTTTGCCGCCCTATCACATCGCCGGTGTCCAGGTGCTGGTGCGCAGCCTTCTGGCCGACACCGTTCCGGTCGAGCTGGATGTCTCGACCGGTTTCGATACCAGCGAATTGCCTTCTGCCGTAGAGCAACTCGGAGGTGGTCGCCGCTACACGGCGCTGGTAGCAACGCAGTTGGCCAAGGCGATGGCCGATCCGGCGGCTGCCGCGGCGCTGGCCGAGTTGGATGCCGTGCTGATTGGCGGCGGGCCGGCCCCACGGCCGCTCCTCGACGCTGCCGCGAGCGCGGGCATCACGGTGGTCCGCACCTATGGGATGAGCGAAACCGCCGGCGGCTGCGTGTACGACGGCGTCCCGCTCGACGGGGTCCGGCTGCGGGTGGACCCGGACGGCCGGATAGTGATCGGCGGCCCGACACTGGCCAAGGGCTATCGCAACCCGCCCGATCCCGACCCGTTCGCCGAGCCGGGCTGGTTTCGCACCGATGATATTGGCGCGGTTGACGATTCGGGCGTGCTGAGTGTGTTGGGTCGGGCCGACGAGGCGATCAGCACAGGCGGGTTGACGGTGCTACCCCAGCCCGTGGAGGCCGCGCTGCGGACCCACCCCGCGGTGGCCGACTGCGCGGTGTTCGGGCTCGGCGACGATCGGCTGGGGCAGCGGGTGGTGGCTGCGATCGTCGTGGCCGATGGGCATTGCCCGCCCTCGCTCGAGGCGTTGCGGGCACACGTCATGCACACGCTGGACCGCACGGCCGCGCCCCGCGAGCTGCATATCCTCGACGCGCTGCCGATGCGCGGCATCGGCAAGGTGGACCGGCAGGAACTGGCACGTCACGTAGGAAAACGGTCGCCGATGACATAATGCGTCAATGCAGCGCCACATCATCGTCAGCGGCGACGATGCGCTGGCCATGACGATCGTCGAGGAGCTGAAAAACGCCGGCGTGACCGTTGCCAGGCTGCCCAACATCGACCTCTCCGAGGCCGGGGTTGCTCGCGAGCTCGTCCTCGCCGACGTTGCCCATGCGCTCGCCGTCGTCTGCGCCGGGGATGACGACGCGACGAATCTCGAAATCGCGCTGCTGGCAAGGAGAGCCAACCCGAATGCGCGGGTGGTAGCACGGCTCGCCAACGACGTGCTGCGCGAAGCGATAGCCGACGACAACGGGCCCGGGGCGATCTTCAACGTCGCCGAACTCGCGGCGCCGTCGGTGGTCGAGGCATGTCTGGAACACACCACACACGAATTCGAGGCCGCGGGCATCAAATTCGTCGTCGCCGGCCGCGACGCGTACCGCGACGCCACGTTGCGCGAACTGTACGGCGATTTGGCGCCGGTGGCGGTGATTCACGGCGACAACTCCCCCACCCCCGGCGAGATGGATATCTGCCCGAGCCGCGACCAGGAGGTGCACGCCGGCGATTGGACGATGATGGCCGGCACCGCCGACGAGCTGGCCGCCCAAAACATCAAGGTCCGACGCCTGGGCCGCGCGCGATTGCGCCAGCCACGACTGCGGAAGGCGATCGACTCCGTCCGCGCCCTGGTCGCCGACTTCAACCCGGCGTTTTATCCCGTTGTGGCGGGCACGCTGTTGCTGCTGGCGTGCTCAACGGTGATGTTGCGTTTCGGCTACGAGGCGCCGCCAAAGATGGGCTGGGTCGACGCGATCTACTTCACCATCGAGACGATGACGACGACCGGCTACGGCGACTTCAGCTTTGTCCACCAGCCCACCTGGCTGCGTGTGTTCGCAACCTTGTTGATGTTCAGCGGGGTGACCACCACCGCTTTGCTGGTCTCGTTCGTCGCCGACGTGCTGCTGTCGCGCCGCTTCGTCATGGGAGTTGCCCGCCCGCGGGTGCGCCATCTGAACAACCACATCGTCGTCGTGGGGTTGAGCGCGCTCGGCATGCGCGTGGTCAGCGATCTGACTGCCGCCGGCTACGAGGTGGCGGTGATCGAGCGCGACGAAGAGAACAGTTTCTTGTCGGTGGCAAGCGATCTCGACGTGCCGGTGATCTTCGGCGACGCCACCTTGGGCCAGACACTGCGATCAGCGCGGGTGGAGCGCGCTCGCGCGGTGGCGGTGCTGACCCGCGACGATATGACCAACATCGAAACCGGGATCGTGCTGACGGAGATGCTCGGAACCGAGGTGCGGCCCGGGCTCAACTGGACCGATGTTCCGCTGGTGCTGCGCGTCTATGACCGCACGCTGGGCTTCGCGGTGGCGCAGCGGTTCGGCTTTGAAAACGTGCGTTCCACCGTCGAGTTGGCCGTGCCGTGGTTCATCGGCGCTGCGGTCGGTCTACAGGTGCTGGGCACCTTCTCGGTGGGACAACGCTCCTTCGTGGTCGGCGGAATGCAGGTGGCACGCGGCAGTGAACTCGACGGCCTGCGCATGTTCGAGCTATCCACCCAAACCCGGGTCATCGCCATCACGAGGCCCAACTCACTGGTCAAGCTGCACCCGCGCCGAGACGCCCGACTCCACGCCGACGACACCGTCTACCTGGTCGGGCCCTATCGCGAATTGCTCGACACGCTGCGCAAAGGACGTCAACCGCAACAACCCCCGGCCGACGCGCCTGCCGCCCAATAAGCCCCAATAGTCTGGACGGTCGTGAGGATCGCTCGCCGGGACGCAATCGCGGCCGCGATCGGGCTGATCCTGGTTGCCGCCGCGTTCGTATTGCCTCGCCTGCACTGGGGCATCAGGTCGCGTGTGCATACCGCGCCGGACCGTTTCGGCTGGCACGCCGGCGCCGCTCCGATTTTCGGCTGGTTCGACGCCCACGTCGGCTGGGGCACCGGACCGGCGATTCTGCTCGGACTAGCTGTCGTGGTGTGGGGACCCGTTGTGGCGCAGCGGCTTTCGTGGCGGCTGCTGCCGCCGGTCGCCTGGGCCACGTCCTGCGGGTGGGCGTTCTCACTGGCGATGATCGACGGCTGGCAACGCGGCTTTGCCGGCCGGTTGACCGACAAGGACGAGTATCTGCCGCAGGTGCCGGGCATCACCGACATCCCGCAGACGCTGCGGACGTTCTCCAGCCGGATCCTGGATTTTCAGCCGAACTCGTGGATCACCCACGTCTCCGGCCATCCGCCGGGGGCGCTGCTGACGTTCGTGTGGCTGGATCGCGTCGGGCTGGGCGGCGGTGCGTGGGCCGGGTTGCTGTGCATGCTGGTCGGGTCGAGCGCCGCCGCCGCAATCCTGATCACGCTGCGGGTGCTGGCCGACGAGCAGACCGCGCGCCGCGCCGCGCCGTTCGTCGCGATGGCACCGACGGCGATCTGGATCGCGGTCTCCGCCGACGGGTACTTCGCTGGGGTCGCCGCCTGGGGCATCGCACTGCTGGCATTGGCGGTGCGCGGCGGGGTTCGGTTCCCCGTTCCGGTCGCGTCCGCGGCAGGATTGCTGCTCGGCTGGGCGGTCTTCCTCAGCTACGGCCTGACTCTGCTGGCGTTTCCGGCGTTGGCGGTGCTGTTGTGCGCGACCGACTGGCGATCGGCGCTGCGGGCACTGGGTCCGGCGATTCTGACCGCAGCCGCGGTGGCGGCGGCGTTCGCCGCTACCGGCTTCTGCTGGTTCGACGGCTATACCCTTGTGCAGCAGCGCTATTGGCAGGGAATTGCCCAAGAGCGGCCGTTCCAATACTGGAGCTGGGCCAACCTGGCGGCGGTGGTCTGCGCGATCGGCTTGGGTAGCGTCGCCGGCCTCGGCCGGGTCTTCGACCCGGCCGAGATCCGTCGCCTTTCGGGCCTGCACCTGCTGGTGCTGTCGATGCTCGTTGCCATTGTCTGCGCGGACCTGAGCATGCTGAGCAAGGCCGAGACCGAACGGATCTGGCTGCCGTTCACCGTCTGGCTGACGGCCGCGCCCGCGCTGCTGCCGCCTCGGTCGCAGCGACTGTGGTTGGCCGTCAACGTCATCGGCGCACTGTTGCTGAACAGTCTGATCTTCACTCACTGGTAGAGAGGCTTGGCTATGCCGGAACTGGCCCGCCGACTCGGCACCGCCGACGCGGTGGTGATCGGGTTGGGATCGATGATGGGCGCCGGGGTGTTCGCCGCGTTCGGCCCCGCCGCGCGCGCCGCCGGGGCGGGGCTGTTGATCGGGTTGGCGATCGCCGCGGCGGTTGCCTACTGCAATGCCACCGCCTCGGCGCAGCTGGCGGCGGTTTATCCGACGTCGGGCGGTACCTACATCTACGGGCGCGAACTGCTCGGCCCGTGGTGGGGCTTCGCCGCGGGGTGGGGATTTGTCGTCGGTAAGACCGCATCGTGTGCGGCGATGGCGCTGACCATCGGCACGTACGCGCTGCCGGGCCCGTGGTGGGCTCAGCGCCTTGTCGCCGTCGCCGCGGTGGTGGGGCTGACCGCGCTGAATTACCGCGGTGTCACCAAGACCGCGGTGTTGGCTCGAATCCTGGTGGCCTGCACGCTTATTGCCCTTGCCGTCGTGGTCATCGCCATCGCGGTCGCCGGCGTGCAGCCGTCGAATCTGACCGGCGCGGGCGCCTGGTCGTCGGTCACCGTGTACGGGGTTTTGCAATCGGCCGGGCTGCTGTTTTTCGCGTTCGCGGGTTATGCGCGGATCGCGACGATGGGCGAAGAGGTCCGCGACCCGGCCCGCGCCATACCCAGGGCGATCATCGTCGCGCTGGGAATCACGGTGGTGGTCTATCTGATCGTCGGCGTCTCGGTGCTGCTGGCCGCGGGACCCGAGCGGCTGGCGCGGTCTGCCGCTCCGCTGGCCGAGGCGCTGCGCGCGGCCGGGGCCGCCCCGCTGGTGCCGGTGGTCGCGGTGGGCGCGACGCTGGCCAGCCTGGGGGCGCTGCTGGCGCTGATCGCCGGGATCGGGCGCACGAGTCTCGCGATGGCCCGTCACCGGGATCTGCCCGGCTGGCTGGCCGCTGTTCACCCAAGCCACCGCGTGCCACACCGTGCCGAAATCGCTCTGGCGGTGGTCGTGTGCATCCTGGTGGCCACCGTCGATCTGCGCGGCGTGATCGGCTTCTCGTCGTTCGGCGTGCTGATCTACTACGCGATCGCCAACGCGTCCGCCTACACGCAGCCGGTCGCGCAGAGACGTTGGCCACGCGTGCTGAACGTGTGCGGTGTCGTCGGCTGCCTGCTGCTCGTCGCCACGTTGCCGTGGCTGTCGGTGGTCGTCGGGCTTGGGATATTCGCGATCGGCCTGACTGGACGCGCGATCGCGCAACGATCCTTCACAGACCCGCGGCGCGAGTGACATGGGCGAACCGGCTGCCCGACGGACAGACCGCACGCACCGCGGCCACATCGTCGGCAACGTCGAAATCGGCCAGCTCGTCGAGAAGGGCGACATCAACACCGTTGCCGCGCAATGCTTTCAGCGTCAGCGCTCCGGTGTCGGGCTGCGACATCGGGACGTCGCGCAGACACCCCGCCAGTGCTGGGCTCCGCACGCCGAGCGCCCACCAGCCTCCGTCGCAGGCCAACCCGAGAACGGCCGAAGTTTCGCCCAGGCGTCGCGCACAGTCGCCCAGCAACTCGGCGGTCACCTGCGGGGTGTCCATCCCGATCTGCAGCACCGGATGCCCGTCGACGGCCGCGGCGTCGGTGTGCGCGTTGGCCAGCCGGTCACCGAAGTCGTTGCCGCGCTGGCCGATCACATCGAACGACGCCAGGCGGCGCCGGATTTCGTCGGCTTCGGCGGCGCCGTCGAGCCGACCGGTGAGCGCCACGACCCGGGTGGCGACCGGCGTGGCCACTACCGCATCGAGGGTGTCGAGCAGTGCGGCGGCGGCGATCTCGGCGGCGACCTGATCGCCGACCGTCGCGGCCAGCCGGGTCTTGGCCCGGCCGGCCACCGGGGCTTTGGCCACCACGAGCAGCGTCACCGGCAGGACGCTCAAGAAATCACCTTCCAGAAGTCCAGGATCGCGGTCACGCTGCCCCGCAGCGAACCGCTCACCTTCGACTTACCCCCGACGCGGGGCCCGTATGCGACATCGTGTTCGACCACCCGCCAGCCGGCCGCGGCCGCGCGCACCAGCAGCTCCAACGGATATCCCGACCGGCGGTCGCTGACACCCAGGCTCAGCAGGGCGTCCCGCCGGAAGACGCGTATCGGCGCGATGTCGTGCACCGGAAGGCCATGCCGGGTGCGCAGCCGCCAGCTCATCATCACCGTGCCCAGCCGCGCCACCCACGGCCAGCGCAATCCGGGCACCGGGCGGCGTCGGCCGATCGCCAGGTCGGCGCCGTGCTCAACTTCGGCGACCAGCCGAGGCAGATCGGCGGGGTCCAAGGACCCGTCCGCGTCGATTACCGCCACGATCGTCGTCGTCGCCGCCACCACCCCGGCGTGCACGGCCGAGCCGTAGCCGGGTCGCGGTTCGGCGACCACCGTGGCGCCGAGGCGGCGGGCCACGTCGGCGGTGTCATCGGTGCTGTTGTTGTCGACCACCAGCGGCTGGTAGCCGGCGGGCATGGCCGCCAGCACGAACGGCAGCGGCTCGGCCTCGTTCAGACACGGCAGCACCACCGTCACCAGACCGTCGGCCATGCCGGCCTCAGACTGATTGCGGCCGGAAATTCATTGCGACGCCATTCATGCAGTAACGGAGGCCGGTGGGTGCCGGGCCGTCATCGAAGACATGGCCGAGGTGCCCGCCGCAGCGACTGCACAGGACCTCGGTGCGCGTCATGCCCAACGAGTCGTCTTCACGCGTGATCACGGCCTTGCCCAGCGACTGGTAGAAGCTCGGCCAGCCGGTGCCGCTCTCGAACTTGGTGGCAGACGAGAACAGATCCAGTCCACAACCCGCGCAACTGAACACACCGGAGCGGTGTTCGTCATTGAGCGGGCTGCTATACGGCTGCTCGGTGCCGGCGTTGCGCAGGATCTCATACTGCTGCGGGCTCAGGAGCTGCCGCCACTCGGCGTCGGTGTGGGTGACCGGAAAGGTACCGTTCGCTGTGTCCGGTGAGCTGTGGGCCGGCGCGCTGTGTCGTGAAATACCCCAGGCGAGCAGGGCAGCGCTGAGCAACGAGCCGCCGAGCAGCACCTGGCGGCGTGTCACGGCGGGCCGCGGCGAGGCTGAGTCAGTCATCTTTGAATGGTACGCCGCCGTTTAACCGCGCAGCGGTGCGAACGCGAAGTCGCGCAATCCTTCCCACGGCTTGACCACCGCGCGGAAACCCAGCACGCCGGCGGCGCGGGCTGGGTCGGCGACGATATGGCGCACATCGCCGCTGCGGTATTGGCCGGTAACAACCGGCGACACCGTGGAATCTCGCGCTTCGCACAGCTGCGTCGCGACCTCCATGATGGAAATCGGCTGTCCGGAGCAGACATTCGCGGCGGTGAACCCGCCGCGGTCAACGGCCACCGCCGCCACGTTGGCCGCCGCGACGTCGTCGACGTGTACGAAGTCCCGCATCTGGCCGCCGTCTTCGAAAACCTTTGGCCGTTCACCGTTTTCGAGTGCCGAGCGGAAGATCGCGGCGACCCCGGAATACGGCGTGTCGCGCGGCATGTCGGGGCCGTAGACGTTGTGATAGCGCAGCGCGGCCACCGACCCGCCCGTCGACTCCGACCAGGCCAGCGCGTAATGCTCTTGCGCGGTCTTGCTGGCGGCGTACAGGCTGCGCGGCCGCAGCGGCGCGTCCTCGTCGACCAGCTGCCACGTCAGTTGCTCGCCGCCCACCGGACAGCGGTGTTCGAAAACACCGGCATCGAGGTCGGCCCGCCGACGGGGCAACGGGTCCACCGGACCGTGCTCGTCGCAGCGGTACGCGCCCTGCCCGTAGACCACCATCGACGACGCCAGCACCAGACGGGTCACCCCGGCGTGGAACATCTGCGCCAGCAGCACGGTGGTGCCGAAGTCGTTGTGGCTGCCGTAGTCCGGTGCGTCGGCCGCGTTCACGCCCGCACCGACAACCGCGGCCTGGTGGCAGACCAAGTCAATCCCGTCCAGCAGCGGGGCCAGCGCGTCGGCGTCGCGGATGTCAAGCCGCCGACAATCGCGCGGCGCCACCGCGTCGTCTCCGTGCGCGGCCGGCAACATGGCATCGACGGCGACCACGTCGTGACCCGCGGCCCGCAGTGCCGCGTCGACTCGCGACCCGATGAAACCGGCCGCGCCGGTCAGCAGCACTCTCACGGCTGGTCGAACGGCAGCTCGATACCGGTGTGCGACAGACACTCGGTGCAGGTGCGTTCGGCGGCGACCTGGGCGATCGCCTCGCGCACGAGTTTCTTGAACGGCTCGATGTTCTTTTCGAATTCGCCGATGACATCGACCACCTTCACCCCCGCCCCGGCATCGATGCCGGCATCCAGGTCCGTCACCAAACCGATTGTCGCGTAGCATATTTCGAGCTCGCGCGCGAGGACCGCCTCCGGATAGCCGGTCATGTTGATCAGGGTGAAGCCCGCGGCGGCGAACCACTGGCTTTCCGCGCGGGTGGAAAACCGCGGACCCTCGATCACCACCATGGTGCCGCCGTCGACCACGCCGGGCAGCCCGGTGACCGCCGAGCGCAACGTCGGGCAGTACGGATCGGCGAAGGACACGTGCGCGGCACCGGCGTCGAAGTAGGTGTCGGCGCGGCGACGGGTGCGGTCCACCAGTTGGTCGGGCACCACGATCGCGCCCGGCTCGAGTTCCAGCGTCAGGCTGCCGACCGCGCACGGCGCGAAGACTTGCCGCACCCCAAGCTCGCGCAGCGCCCACATGTTGGCTCGATACGGCACGTTGTGCGCCGGAAACCGGTGGTTGGCGCCGTGGCGGGGCAGGAACGCGACCTCGTGCCGGCCGACCACACCGACCGTGACCGGGGCGCTGGGCTCGCCGAACGGGCTGTCCAGGTTGATGGTGCGCGCGTCTGAGTCGAAGAACGTGTAGAAGCCGCTGCCGCCGATCACTCCGATCATGTACGCATTATCTTTCAGGCGGCATGCACCGCGTCGTGGAACGATTGCGAGGTGGCCAGTTTTGCGCAGTGGGTCGCGGGTGCGCGACCGCGGACCCTCCCCAACGCCATCGCCCCGGTGATCGCGGGCACCGGAGCCGCCGCCTGGCTGCATGCCGCCTGCTGGTGGAAGGCGCTGCTCGCACTGACCGTCGGCGTGGCATTCGTCATCGGAGTGAATTTCGCCAACGACTACTCCGACGGCATCCGCGGCACCGACGACGAACGGGCCGGCCCGCTGCGTCTGGTCGGCTCGCGGCTGGCGGCACCGGGGTCGGTGCTCACGGTCGCGGTGCTCAGCATGAGCGTCGGCGCGGCGGCCGGGCTGGCGCTGGCGATGACCAGCGCGACATGGCTGATCGGGGTTGGCGCGGTCTGCATCGCGGGCGCGTGGTTTTACACCGGCGGTTCCAGGCCTTACGGCTACGCGGGTTTCGGCGAACTCGCGGTGTTCGTGTTCTTCGGGCTGGTCGCGGTGCTGGGCACCCAGTACACCCAGGCGTTGCGGGTGGACTGGGTGGGTGTGGTGCTGGCGGTGACGACGGGCGCGCTGTCATCGGCGGTATTGGTGGCCAACAATCTGCGGGATATCCCCACCGACGCTCAATCCGGCAAGATCACGTTGGCGGTGCGGTTGGGCGACACCGGGACTCGCAGGCTCTACCAGACGTTGCTGGCCCTCGCCGCAGTGTTGACCCTGACGCTGACGGTGGCCACGCCCTGGTGTGCGGCCGGCCTGGTGGCCACGCCGCTGGCGCTGCGCGCGGCGGCGCCGGTGCGATCCGGTCGGATGGGCGCCGAGCTGATTCCGGTCCTGCGTGACACCGGTCTGACGCTGCTGGTGTGGTCGATCGCGGTGGCAACGGCGTTGACGCTGGCGGCCTGAACTACGCGGCCTTCTCCATCAGTTTGATGACCGCCGCACGCAACTGGGCGGCGTAGGCGTGCTCGGTGATCAGGGCGATCGCCTGCCGGTCACCGCTGCGCAGGATGCCCAATATGATGTGCTCGCATCGGACCTCGTTGTCTTTGTGCAACAACGCTTCTCGTAGCGCCAACTCGAGCACCTTCTTGGCCGGGCGCGTGAACGGGATTTGCCCGCGGCAGCGGCGACGCCGGCCAGACTTATACAGGGCGTCGTCGAAGGCTTCCTCGCCGAACGTTCGCGTGACATTGTCCCGCACGGCGCGGAGGTCGATGCCGATCGACTCGAGTGCCTCGGCGTCGTCGTCGAACGAGGAGTCGCCGGATGTGCTCGCCTCCACCAACTGCGCCCGAACGACGTCGAGGGTCAGGCCGTATCCGCTGAGCAGCGCGCCCAGTTCGTTGGCTCGGTCCGCTGTCGCGGCCCCGGCGGCTTCGGCCGCCTGCAGCACCCCTACCAAAACGTGTGAGGGCCGAACTTCGTCGAGATTCAGCTCGCCTGCTTCTGCTCGGGCCATCGCGACCGCGACTTGCGCGTTGCGGCTGAACCGCTCGAGCATCCTTATCTCCTGCGCCCGTTCCGACTTCCCGCTACCGGCACCACTGACGATTGATTCCTTTTCCTTGGCGAATCGGTCCTTTCGGACCTCCGGGTGCCAGCCCTCCGCGAGCCGCGAGAGCTCCGATCCGTCGATCAACAAGCACTTGTGCCGTTCGGCAAGTGCCGCAGCCGCAGATGTGAACGACTGATTTGAAATGACCATGGTTGAAAGGCACTGATACATCACCGCACCTTCTACGTCGCCCCGGTGTCCGGCCTCCGGACGCGTGTCGATGCGCGCTTACATCCCCGCGACGACAGTGAGTGGATCGAAATCCGGCAGCGCCGATGAACATGGCGCCGAACGTTTCTCGGGTAAACGACGTCAATCTTCGGGCGGTGCCTCGCCACGCAGTCTGGCCCGCAGCTGCTCGCGGTCGCGGCGCCGGCGCTCGGTGGCCACCTCGAGGTCTTCGGTGGCCCGGCGACGCAACGGACCGAACACCCAGATGCCCAGCGGCATCGCAATGACGAGGGCAAACAACAGGGCGACGGTGATCGGGAACTCGTGCACGCCGAGCAGTCCGCCCGCTGCGTAGATCGCCGCGGTCAGCGCCGCCACCAAGGCCAGTCGAGCCGCGACGTAAAACAGGACGCTGACGGCAGCCCGACCGGCCGAGCTCTGAGCCTTTGGCACAATGCGAGCCTAAGACGCCGCGTATATTCGCCACCAAGGAGGTGTTGAGTGCTGTACCTGCTCCTCGTCCTCGTTCTCGGGACGCTGATCTACGTTGGCTGGCGCGCTGTCCGTTCAGGGGTCAACCGGCACAAGACTCGCGTCATCGGACCCGACGACGATCCGGACTTCCTGTGGCGGTTAAGCCACGGCGACAACCCGCGTTAAATCGCTAGATGAAGTGCTCGTTGGATCGGCGCTGATCGTTCGGAAAGCCGTCGGCGACAACGGCTGCCAGCTCGATCAGCGCTTCCCGCGTTTCCCGCTTCAGCCGGTCCAGGCTGATCTCCGCGCCCTCCTCGAGATGCGGATCGAACGGCACTAGGCGCACCGCGCGGCACCGCCGCGAGAAGTGATCGACCACCTTCTGCATGTCGACCTTGCCTGACCGAGGCCGCACCGCGTTGATGACCGCGATCGAATTGCGGACCAGATCCTCATGGCCGTGCGCATCGAGCCAGTCCAAAGTCGCTGAGGCGCTGCGCGCGCCGTCGATCGATCCCGAGCTGACCACGATCAGGGCGTCGGCCTTCTCCAGCACCGGCGTCATCGCCGAATGCAAAAGCCCGGTCCCACAATCGGTGAGCACCAGCCCGTAGAACCGCTCCAGGATTTCCAGCGTCTGTGCGTAGTCCTCGGCGCTAAACGCCTCGGACATGGCCGGGTCGCTTTCCGACGCCAGCACCTCCAGCCGGCTCGGGCCCTGCGACGTGTAGCTGCGCACATCGCTATAGCGCTCGATGCCCTCGGCGTCGCGCAGCAAGTGGCGCACGGTGGCCGGCGTTTCCAACGGCACCTTCTGGCTCAGCGTGCCGCGATCGGGGTTGGCGTCCACGGCCACTACCCGGTCGCCGCGAATCGACGCGAACGTCGCCCCCAGCGTGGCGGTGATGGTGGTTTTACCGACGCCGCCCTTCAGCGACAGCATCGCGATCCGATAGCAACCCCGCAGCGGGCTGTTGACCTGCACGGTCAGGTCGTTGTACCGCATGGTCCGTGGACTTTCGCCGACGTTGATCAGCTGTCCGGACAAGACGTACAGCCACCGGCGCCAGCCCTCCGACGGCGCCGGCTTGACCTGCCTCAGCAGGGTGCTGGTGGACAACTCCGGATACCGCGAGGATGGCAGGGGCGTCTGCTGGTGTCCCACATCCGCCGACGAGGACGCGGGCGGTCCCCCGTAATTGCCGTAGACCCGCCGAGGCGAGTCGACCACCCGCGGAAGCCCTTGGTACGGCGTGGCTGCCCAAGCCCGTGGCTCCTCGCGGGTCTCTGGGGGCGGCACGCCCCGGGTGGCAGCCTCGCTGAAGCGCCGTTCGGTGCGGAATCCGGCAAACGCCGTGGTCGGCGGATCGGTCACCAGCGGTGGTGGCGGCCGCAGGTCGGTGGTCGGATGGTCTTCGCGACCATGCGATACCTCCGCGTTCGCATTTTGCGTCGGATGGTCAGACACGTGCAGTTACCCCTTGTTGCAACACTCAGGTCGCTTGTTGACGAGCGGTCCTGTTATCGAACATATCGCAGCGCCGATCGCCACCCCCCTGGTCGGCCTAGCCCACTCCAGCATAGGAGTGCAGGCCAACGGTCACCAGGTTGACGAAGAACAGGTTGAACACCATGGCCACGAAACCGACCACGTTGATCCAGGCCGCTTTCCTGTCCCGCCAGCCCGCCGTCGACCGAGCATGCAGGTAGGCTGCGTAAACCACCCACGCGATGAACGCTACCGTCTCCTTGGGATCCCACCCCCAATACCGGCCCCAGGCCTGCTCGGCCCAGATCGCGCCGAAGATCACACCGAAGCCGAACACCGGGAACGCGAAGATCGTGGTTCGGTAGGCGATCCGATCCAGCGTCTGCGCGTCGGGCAACCGCTGCACCATCCGGGCAAACGCGCCCGACGTCTCCGGCTCACCCAGCCGCGAGGTGCTCAGCAGGAACAGGATGCTGGCCACCCCGGCGACCAGGAACACCCCCGAACCCAGGCTGACCACCGACACATGGATGGGCAGCCAGTACGACTGCAGCGCCGGCATCACCGGTGCGGCGTTGGTGTAGAGCCAGCGCCCGGACACCGTCAGCAAAATCAGCACCGGCAGCAGCAGAAAAACCCACAGCGGACGGTACTGCGGGCGGCGCAGCACGATCGCGCCGGCGACCAGGCCGCAGAAGCAGGTCAGGTTGATGAACTCGTACATGTTGCCCCACGGCACCCGCACGGTGGCCAGACCGCGCAGCACGATGCACAGCAGCAACAGGGAGATACCGGCGTAGACCAGGATCAGCCCGGCCCGCCCGACGCGCTCGTCGAACGGCCGCCGCGGGGCGTCCAACACGACGCCGGGGGTCGTGCTGTCGGCGGCCACCGCGCCGGCGCTGACCAACTCGCGTTCGGCTCGCCGGCCGCGGGAATAGGCGAGTTCGACGGCCAGCAGCAACAAGGCGACCACCAAGATCACCATCGAGGAAGTGAACGCCAAGTCTGAATTGCGCGCCAAGCCCAAATCGACGTGTGAGGTGTTCACTCCAGGCTCCTTCCAGCGGTCCCGACGGGCTCGACAGCGGTGACGGCCGGCGTTTTCAACCCCTCCTGCAACCGGTCGACGAGCCGCCCGA
>NZ_DATFZD010000367.1:0-4801 GCF_035314665.1 Mycobacterium sp.
GTTCGGGTCGTCGACGTCGGCGGGCTGCAGTTCACGGGTGGCCCAGCGGGTAAAGAAGTCGACCCCCACGGCGCGGACGAGCGGTTCGGCGAAGGGGTCGTCGATCAGTGGGGCGTCGGCGTTGGTGGCTCTGGCCCTCGCCGCGGCAACCATCGTCGCGGTCGCTCCCACGCTGGTCGCGAGGTCCCAGGTGTCATCGTGTGTGCGCTCCATGTCCCGACTCTTTCGTAGAGGCCTTTTCTGGAGGCCTTTTGTCGAGGCCTTCGTAGGGGCCTTTCGTGGAGGCCTTTCGGAGGCCCACTGTATTTAGGCAGTATAACGAGTGGCACTCGACCGTCGTGATCCGCCCGCCGAAGGCTGAGCGCCGTTCGCATCCGGTGTATGGCTCTCAGGGGATTCGATAGGTCGCCGACATCGAAAGCGGCGTATTTGCAGTCCTCGACGCGTCAGCTGGCGAGGAGATATCGCCGGCTGTGGAGGAGATATCGCCGGCTGTGGGTGCGATCGGGCCACCGGCCGCTGCTAGGGCATTCGCGGGCACGCGTCGTAGGATCGGCACACCATGCCTACCGAGACCATCAACGGGATTCCCCGGGTCAACCCGCGCGCCCGCCGCGCGGCGTGGAAGCGGGGGATGCAGCGGCTCGTGGCCACCAAGGCCGGTGCGGCGGTGCATCGCGCGATCGCCGCGCCGCTAGACGCGCCGATCCTGCGGGCCACCGGCGGGCGCGTCAGCCTGGCGGCCGGCGCGGTGCCGGTTGTCGTCCTGACGTCGACTGGTGCACGCAGCGGCCAGCAGCGCGAGACTCCGCTCGTATATTTCACCGACGGCGACGACGTGATCCTGATGGCATCGAACTACGGCGGCGCGCGACACCCCGGCTGGTACCACAACCTGGTCGCCCATCCCGAATGCGAGTTGCACAAGGGACCGCACGGCGGCCGATTCGTGGCGCGTGAGACCGACGGCGCCGAGCACGACCGGCTGTACTCACTCGCTGAAGACCTCTACTCCGGCTACTCCAAGTACGCCCAGCGAACCGACGGCGTCCGGACGATCCGGGTGCTGCGCCTGTCACCTGCCGGCTAGATCTGCTGACCTCGGCATCTGCTGTCTTCTGTCTTCGCGCAGCGCCTCTGTTCGCGCAGCGCCTCTCTTCGCGCATCGCCGAGATTGAACCTGCCGACGGCTCCGCGGCGTGTCCCGTAGCAGAGGTCAATGTCGCGGCAGGCCAGCAGGCGTGGGCTGGCTCTTCCCTCGTTGTGGGAACGCGGGGCGCCGGCCGTCTGCTGCGCGGCCTTTGCACCCCTTGGCGTGAGCTGCTGCCACAGTTTGTCCATGGCCGATACGCACTTGCCGCACCGTCACACCGGTTCTGTGGGTCTTTCGGGCTTGGTGTGTCGCCCAACGGTCTCGCTACGGACTTTCCCGCGTCTGGCGCTTCACGTTGCGCAACTGCCAGATTGCGATAACCACCATGACAGCGGCAATCCCGATGTTTAGATACCGGCGATGTTCTTCAGTGATGCCGGCGAAGAGCAACACTGCGGCGAGCAGCAGCATGCAGTAGGCGCTGAAGGCACGCGATCTCCGTGAGGCCTGTTCGGGACTTGATGCGCGGCGCCTCAGCACAGTGGCAGTGGCCAAGCCGAACAGCACACCGAGCACCGCCACCACCGCAGCAGCCCAGACGACGCCGTTCATTTGCATCGCCTCAAGTTGTCGGCACCGTCGCCGACGCCCCAGGCACCCGTAACGAGTCCAGGCGTCGCGGCGCCGAGGCTCGCGAGGTCGGCAGGGATCGATGCGCCAAACAACAGGCCTCCTCCGATGATTTCCGCCCAGTCCTTGACGACCGCGACGTTGTCGCACTTCGGGAATCCCGCTTTCGGCGCCGGTGTCGGTACCGCGTCCGGCGGGGACGCATCGATCACCTGCACCGGCAGTGGCAGGGCTGGGGGCAGCTTGATGGGATCACCGGTGACTGGTGGCGCTGGCGGCGGGGTGGGTACGCCATTGTCGACCATCTGGAAGCTGCCCTGCATATGTGAGCCGTTGCCGACGATGACATCGTCTGGACCATATCGGGGATCGATGCCGGCGGGGTTCGCACTCGCGATCCGATAGCCCGTCGCGGCGGTGCTGATTTGGCCGCTGAGTGTCGCGCCCTGCTGCGAGGCGCTGTCCACCACGACCTGGGCCCGGTTGAGCTGCGTCTGCAGATGCTCAACAAGCTGCATTCTCTCCGCCGGGGTATCGGTGATCGGCGCGATCGCGGCTATACCACGCCGGGTGTCGGCGATGATGCCGTCCATCGCACTGGCGCCGTCCCGTGCCGCCACACCGGCCGCGGTCATCCCTGCCGACGCGGCGGCGTCGGATTCAACAACGCGACCGACGCCCCCCACAGCCGGTGCAGCGACGCCGGAGTAGGCGCCGTTGCTGGTGCCATGCCACTCTGCGGTTGCGGCGGAAAGCTGTGCTGCCACGGTGGTCCCGGCACTGCTCAGGCCTCCGGTGCTAGCGAAGGCCGCCGCGCGCGGGGCGGGACCGAACAGCTCCCGGGCGCGCTGGAGGTGCGCCAGAACCGCTTCGGTGACCGCTCGCAGGGACATAGCCATGAGTATCGACGACCGTCCGCGAAACGGACAACCACTAGGCACCGCATCGGCGCGAAGCAATGGCGGTAAGCGGCACCGGCCCCTCGAGGCCGTCGAGGAGTAGTAGCGAGCGAGCCGGTCACAAGCGTCCGTCTTCACAACGTTTCGCTCGATGCGGAGTTGAGATCCCGGCGATTGCGTCTCGTAGTGGTGGCCGGTCGCCCGCGCTTTCCCTGATACTGGGAGCTGTGTCGTTGCAGGGGCTCACCGATCAGGGGTTCGAGGAGCTGTACCGCGCGCGCGACCTGTTCGGGCCGGCACCGCAGGCGGCCGACTTCAGCCGCACAGCGACTGTCGCGTTCGCGCACGAGTCGCTGGCTGCTGTACACGCCGCGGCGACCGCCGACTGGCAGGGTGCAGGCAGCCGGGCCTACACCGGCGTGGCCGGCGTCGCTGTGCACAGGCTCAGCCGAGTTGTTCCGGCCGACCACGCCACGTCTGGCGCGATGAACACGGTGGCCGCCAGCTCGGGGCCACGGGGCGCCGGCTAATGGACGGCATCATCGCTGAGACACACGCCGGAGTCGCCGCGATCGCGCCGACCACGGATACCCCGGCTGGTAGAAGACAGCTCGCCGAGTATTTGCAGAACCAGCTGCGGCGAGCCCAGGCCGTGGTACAGGGCGGTGCTCAGCAGTCCGCGATGGCCGCGGCGGCAATTAGCTCAGCCACGGGTGGATACGGGTCCGCCCACGGTAATACTGGCGCCGCGTCCAGTCCCGACGATGTGATCGTCGACGACGGCTCCAACGGCAACAGCATGATGACCGCTCGGGGAGCGACCTTCAAACAGGATGGCGGCGGCCCAGCACCCGCACCGCCTCCGCCGCCGGGCGCAGCACCGCAGATCGGCCCGTTCCCCGTGCCACCGACGGTTGCGGCCGCCGCGCCTCCGGGTCCGCCGGATCCGACCGGTGGCCTGTTGATGCCCTCGACGGCGCCCCCGCCGCCGCATGCCGAAGACCCGTTGACGTCTTTGCTTCAAAAGCTGACCCAATCCGGTCCGGGCGCCGCGTTGACGCCCGACGAGATCCGCGCCCTGGTGGACGCCGAGTTACAGGGCAAGCTGAACGACGCGCAGCGGTTCAACCTCTGGGAGATGCTCAAAAAGGCTGGGGAGGGCTGCGTTCTCGCGGGGACCGCGGCGGGCATCGGTGGGCTAATTACAGGGCCCCTCGATCCGGCCGTCATTGCCGGCGGATGCGCGGGCGGCGCGCTCACCGGCGGGGGCGGCTACGCACTGGACCACCACAAATAACTCCCGGAAGGAGGGTGAATCGATGACCGCAGTACGTGTTTTCTACATCGTCGGCCTGGTCGTGTTCAGTTTCGGCGGGGTGAGGGCTCTCGACTGTCTGGAGACGCACCAGACGAGCCACCTGGTATCGGGCATTGTGATTGCTGCGATCGGCGCTGGTCTATTGATTCTCGCAGCGGTTCGCCATCGCCGGCTGCAGCCTGGCGAGCGGCGCCCGATCTACGGAAACGCGAAGCAGTCGGGGGTGATCGGCCTCGCAGTTGGGGCCGGGCTTGCGGTGTTCGGCGCCCTGACGGTGTGGGCAATGTTCACACCGGACGTTGGCCTGAAAGCGCTGCCGGTCGCCCTGCTCTTCTTCGCCATGGCGGCATGGAGTTTCATTGATGGACGGCGCAAACTGCGGCACGTATCAGGGACCGACGCGCAACCCACCGGCTGAACCATTGACCTTCTCGACGCGCCAATCTGGTCGGCGGCCTTGATGAGCGCCTGGGCGAGAGCGTCGCGGTCGAAGGCACCCTGACGTTCCCACAGCTACGCCCACGCCCCAGCCCGCTGAGGCGAACGTGAAGACCATGAAGAATATCGGCCGCGCTGAGGGCCGGCGAGCCGGTGGTGATCTCGGCGGGTACACTGAAGGATGTCCTAGCGGCAGCGCGCTTGCCGGACGGCCGCCTTGCGTATGGCGGTCAGGATTGGGACACAGTCTTCTTGCTCGATTGATGAGCATGATCGTCTGACCGAACTGGAGTCATAACCGTGAAAGTTGTTGTAAAGCCGCATATTCAGGCGGTCCACGCGGGCACCGTCTACGCCCCGGGCGACGTCGCCGACATCCCTCAGCACGTCGCGTATCAGTGGCTGGGATCGGGCTGGGCAGTC
>NZ_DATFZD010000368.1:0-42373 GCF_035314665.1 Mycobacterium sp.
ACGGCACCATCACCTGGAAGGAAGGTGACGAGAAGGCCACCGTCACGATGAGCTGACGGTCCTCGCACCTATGGAAGGCCGGGAAATCCACGCGATTGCCCGGCCTTTCCCGCTCCGAAGGCGACGGGGAGCGATGCCGGATTTGCGTGGCCGTCGTAGTTTGGAGAGGTGACCGCACCGAACAACCTGCCCCGCACCGTCGGCGAACTGCGTGCCGCCGGGCATCGTGAACGGGGAGTCAAACAAGAAATCCGGGAAAACCTGCTGACCGGACTGGCCGAAGGTGACGAGATCTGGCCGGGAATCCTGGGTTTCGACGACACCGTGTTGCCGCAGCTGGAGCGGGCGCTGATCGCGGGCCACGACTTCGTGCTCCTCGGCGAGCGCGGTCAGGGCAAGACCCGATTGCTGCGGGCATTGGTCGGCCTGCTCGACGAGTGGACGCCGGTGATCGGGGGCGCCGAACTCGGTGAGCATCCCTACTCGCCGATCACCCCCGAGTCGATCCGGCGGGCCGCCACGCTCGGTGACGATCTGCCGGTGGCGTGGAAGCACCGTAGCGAGCGCTATACCGAGAAGCTGGCCACCCCGGACACCAGCGTCGCCGACCTGGTCGGCGACATCGACCCGATCAAGGTCGCCGAGGGCCGCAGCCTGGGTGACCCCGAGACCATCGCGTACGGCCTGATCCCGCGGGCGCACCGCGGCATCGTCGCGGTCAACGAGTTGCCCGACCTGGCCGAGCGCATCCAGGTGTCGATGCTCAACGTGATGGAGGAGCGCGACATCCAGGTCCGCGGTTACACGCTGCGCCTGCCGCTGGATGTGTTGGTGGTCGCCAGCGCCAACCCCGAGGACTACACCAATCGCGGTCGCATCATCACCCCGCTCAAAGACCGGTTCGGCGCCGAGATCCGAACCCACTACCCGCTGGAGCTCGACGCCGAGGTGGGAGTGATCCTCCAGGAGGCGCACCTGAGCGCCCAGGTTCCCGAGCATCTGATCCAGGTGATCGCCCGATTCGCTCGCTACCTACGGGAATCCAACTCGGTCGATCAGCGATCCGGGGTGTCGGCGCGCTTTGCGATCGCGGCCGCCGAGACGGTTGCGGCCGCGGCGCGGCATCGCGGCGCGATACTGGGTGAGACGGATCCGGTGGCCCGGGTGGTCGACCTGGGCACCGTAATCGACGTGCTGCGTGGCAAATTGGAATTCGAGTCCGGGGAAGAAGGACGCGAGCAGGCCGTTCTCGAACACCTGTTGCGCCGCGCCACCGCCGACACGGCATCCAGAGCTCTCGGTGGTCTCGATGTCGGTCCGTTGGTAGTCGCCGTCGAGGGCGGTTCCGCGGTGACGACGGGGGAGCGCGTCTCGGCAAAGGATGTGCTGGCAGCGCTGCCGGATCTGCCTGTGGTCGAGGCGGTGGCCAAGCGGCTGGGCGCGGAATCCGAAGGTGAACGCGCCGCGGCTCTGGAATTGGCTTTGGAGGCATTGTATTTGGCCAAACGTGTCGACAAGGTGTCCGGGGAAGGCGAGACCGTCTATGGCTGAGAGGCACTCCTCGTTTCATTCAACGAAGTATTCGGCGTACACCGGCGGGCCCGACCCGCTGGCTCCGCCGGTGGACCTGCGCGAGGCCCTCGAGCAGATCGGGCAGGACGTCATGGCGGGCACCTCGCCGCGCCGGGCGCTGTCCGAATTGCTGCGCCGGGGCACCAAGAACATGCCCGGGGCCGACCGGCTGGCCGCCGAGGCCAATCGCAGACGACGAGAGCTGTTGCGCCATAACAACCTAGACGGAACTCTGCAGGAGATCAAGAAGCTTCTCGACGAGGCGGTGCTGGCCGAGCGCAAGGCACTGGCCCGCGCGTTGGATGACGACGCGCGGTTCGGCGAACTGCAACTCGACGCGCTCTCGCCGTCGCCGGCCAAAGCCGTGCAGGAGCTTTCCGACTATGACTGGCGCAGCAGCGAGGCCCGCGAAAAGTACGAGCAGATCAAGGATCTGCTCGGGCGGGAGATGCTCGATCAGCGCTTCTCCGGGATGAAGCAGGCGCTGGAGGGCGCCACCGATGAGGACCGCCAGCGCGTTGGCGAGATGCTCGACGACCTGAACGACTTGTTGGACAAGCACGCAAGAGGACAAGACTCCCCCCAAGATTTCCAAGACTTCATGGACAAGCACGGCGAGTTCTTCCCAGAGAACCCGCGCAATGTTGATGAGCTCATCGACTCGTTGGCCAAAAGAGCCGCTGCCGCGCAGCGGTTCCTCAACAGCTTGAGTCCCGACCAGCGTGCCGAGCTGGAGGCGTTGGCACAGCAGGCTTTCGGATCACCCGCGCTGCAACAGGCATTGGGCCGGTTGGATGCCAACTTGCAGGCGTTGCGTCCGGGCGAGGATTGGACGGGGTCCTCGCAGTTCTCCGGCGACAACCCGCTGGGCATGGGCGAGGGCGCCCAGGCGCTGGCCGATATCGGCGAGCTGGAGCAGCTGGCCGAGCAGCTGTCGCAGAGTTATCCCGGTGCGACCATGGACGATGTCGACCTCGACGCGCTGGCACGCCAGCTCGGCGATGAGGCGGCCATCGACGCGCAGACCCTCGCCGAGCTCGAGCGTGCGCTGGTCAATCAGGGCTTCCTGGACCGCAGCTCGGACGGCCAGTGGCGGTTGTCGCCCAAGGCGATGCGCAGGCTCGGCGAAACGGCGTTGCGTGATGTGGCACAACAACTTTCCGGCCGTCGCGGCGAACGCGATCACCGGCGGGCCGGCGCCGCGGGCGAGCTGACCGGCGCGACCCGGCCCTGGCAGTTCGGCGACACCGAGCCGTGGAACGTCACGCGGACGCTGACCAACGCGGTACTCCGGCAGTCCGGCACCGCTCCCCTCGAAGGAATTGCGGGCCCGAGCCCGGCCATTCGCATCACCGTCGACGATGTTGAGGTTTCCGAGACCGAGACCCGGACCCAGGCCGCGGTGGCGCTGTTGGTCGACACCTCGTTCTCGATGGTGATGGAAAACCGCTGGCTGCCGATGAAGCGAACCGCGCTGGCGCTCGACCACTTGGTGCGCACTCGGTTTCGTTCGGATGCATTGCAGATCATCGCGTTTGGCCGTTACGCGCGAACGATCAGCACAGCGGAGCTGATGGGCCTGGAAGGAGTGTACGAGCAGGGCACCAACCTGCATCACGCGCTGGCCTTGGCCGGCCGGCATTTGCGTCGGCACCCCAGCGCCCAGCCTGTGCTGCTGGTGGTCACGGACGGCGAGCCGACCGCGCATCTGGAAGATGTTGACGGCGACGGGTCTTCGGTGTTTTTCGACTATCCGCCGCATCCGCGGACCATCGCTCACACCGTGCGCGGCTTCGATGACATGGCGCGGCTGGGCGCTCAGGTGACGATATTCCGGTTGGGCAGCGATCCCGGACTGGCCCGTTTCATCGATCAGGTCGCGCGCCGGGTCGAGGGTCGGGTTGTGGTTCCCGATCTCGACGGGCTGGGCGCGGCCGTGGTGGGCGACTATCTGCGAGCCCGCCGTCGTCGGTAGCGGGTTACTTCGGGCAGGTGTCGAACTGCTTGCGCAACCGCTGCTGTAACGCGAGAGCATCGGGCGTCAAATACGTTTCCGGATGTTGTTCGGTCAAGGAGTTCGGGATGTAGTTACAGGCCCCGACGTCAACAGCGCCGCTGAAATTCGGGGATGTGTCGGCGCGTGCCCCCTCCCACCGCCAACTCAGATTGAGCGCGTGCGCGGGTCCGGCTCCGGTGATCCCGATGACCGAGACGAGGTCTTGGTAGGCGGTGTCGCGGTTGTGAAGGCCGACGTTTAGCTCAGTGATCGTGCCCTGCGGACCGACGGTGACCGTAAAGACTGATACCGGCATGGCCGCGATCTGCTGATCGACCCGCTGCTGGTCTGCGGCAGTGAACGGAAACGCCACTCTCCACGGGTGCTGATCGATATTCGAAGCTGGCTGCAAATCCAGGGTCACGTGTGCATTGTCGCCGAATCCCGTTCGTACCGCGGCGAATACGTCATCGGCCGATGTCGTGACCCCATTTAGTTTGAGATCCGCGGTGGACTTGTTACGGAAAATGCTCACCTCGGCGGCGTCGACTGCAGCCGTCAGCCGTCGCAGGCCTTCTGCGTCGGCGGCGATCCCGGCCGGGTCGAGATCGGCGCCACGCTTGACCAGCACGGTCCGGCTGGTTGTCACCGCGAAGTCCGCGGTCTGCTCGAACGCCTTGAAGGCGTCGCCGCGCACCGTGTTGATGCGCGCGACGACGTCCTCGATCTGCTTCGGGGGCGCTTCAGGCAGGTAGACGTAGATGTTGACCGTGGCGCCCTGCTCAAAACCGTTGGTGTAGTTCACAGTCGCGTCTTGGACGCCGGGCATTTCCTTGATCGCCTGTTTCAACTGATCGGCTGCCGTCTTCCGATCGGGCGCGCCGCACCCACTCAACATGCAGGACAGTGCTACCGCCGCCACGGCGAGCAAACCCGCTATTCGCCTCACGGGTGATACTCCGGATTCGGAATCGGTAAACCAAACGGCCCGGGTCCGCTCGGGATTGTCGGCGGTGGCAGCACGGGTGGCGCGACGAGGTCGTTGGGCAGCCCGGCCAGCACCGAGGCCATGTTGTAGCCGCTCATGCGAAGCTGACCGTTATTCCCATCGCGCGCGTATTCCGAATGGCCCCAAGCACGCTCATGCCACTGGTTGTCACCCGGGCCGGTTCCGCTGTTGACCGACAGCTGGGTGAAACCCGGCACGTCCTGCGGAGCAGGGCCAAAGGCGCCGAATTCGGGGATGATGTCAGAGACGTGATCATTGACGCCGATCATGTAGTAAGCGTGGCCCGGTTGAACACCTAATTGCGACACGTTGGTCAGCTCGGTGCCTGGCGAACCGTAGAGGACGACATCGCTAACTGGCGCGCCCTGCTGTAGGGCCAGGCTGGTGACCAGGGACCCGTAGGAATGCCCAAAGGCGGTGATGTGCTGGTCGGGAACGTTGGTGGTGGCGGCCAGCCCTTTGTAGAAGTTGTTGAGGGGGCCGGCGGCGTCGTGCGCCAGGTAGTCGTGAGTGACGCCCACCAGGCTGTCCGGCGCGTCATAGCCGAGGTAGGCGATCGATGCGACTGCGTCGTAGTTCGCGATGCCTGCCTTCTGGCGTAGGCTGGCTGCCTCGCTGCGCTGTGCTTGGGCTTCCCGGACCATGGAGTCGACGCCGGAGCTGACCCGAGTGTTGAGCCCACCCACCGTGACCCCGACGCGTTCGGCGTTGTCGACGTCGCCGACTCCTACGATGGCCAGCACCTTGTTGGGATTGCTGGTGGTGTCCAGCTCGATCAGGCTGGTGCCGGGGTGGGCGGCCAGCGTGTTGCTGAGCGCCGTGAGATCGGCCAGCTTTGCGGGATCGGTGTGCCAGACACCGCTTCCGTCGAGCCAGCCGTTTTGGAACCGAGCGATTTCGCTTTGCAGCACAGGTAGATTCAGTTCGCTTCGAATGTTGGTGGGAATACCGTCGAGGTTGCGAATCGAATCGGGGAACCACTGTTTGACGCTGTCCTGCTGCGCGGGCGTCAACGAGTGCCACCACTTGGTGACGTCGGCGGGTGCGGTCCCCTTCGGCGGCACCTGCGGCATTTTCGGTGGCTCGTGCGACGTTTCGGCGTTGACTTGGTCCGGTGACAGGGCGCCGTCGGCGCCGCGGATGGCCGCGGCCAGATCCTCGTCGGCCGTCAGGGCGTCGGACAACAGCTGCATCACTGCCTGGGCGACGCGAAGCCACGCGGCCTCGATCTCGTTTTGGTCGGCCGTGGAGTAGGACGACAGATTCTCCGGCAGGCTGACCGTCCCAGTCTGGTTATTGATACTCA
This sequence comes from Mycobacterium sp., assembly GCF_035314665.1. GTDB lineage: Bacteria > Actinomycetota > Actinomycetes > Mycobacteriales > Mycobacteriaceae > Mycobacterium. The sequence goes on from NZ_DATFZD010000368.1 coordinate 5,884, forward strand.
GGTGATAGTGGTTGGCGGTTTCGCGAATCTGCGCGAGCCGCGTCTTCAGCCCCTCCACCTCTCCGGCGGCCTTTTCGGCAGCGCGCCCGACGGCCTCGCAAGCGGCCGCATGGTCGTCGAGGGTGAGCATTGTGCGATGGGTCGCGGCGTTGGCCGCGTCGGCGCTATCGCCGCCCCAGTCGAGGAACCCCATGGTTTGACCGATCGAGGCGGACGCAGTCCGGGTGCCGTGCGCACGGCTGATTGCGGCCTGAAAGACCGTGGTAATCGCTCCTGGATTCCACCGGTCGATATCGGCCAGCGACAACGTCATTGCATGTGTGGGCTTCCGCCGCTCGCGGCTCTACCCACTTCGTCCAGCCTCTGTTTGTTCTGCTGCTCGTTGAGTGCGAAGTCCGCGGCAGTGAAGTGCATGCCGCACGAATGGTTGCCGATGCGGCCGACATGGTCAGCGGTGGCCGTCTCCCAGCTGTCCAGCAGTCCGGACAGGGCGCCCGCCGACGAGCCCACCCATCCCGAGTGCGCGCCACTGGCTTCGCCGTGGGAGGACTGGTGCGCAGCGAGCAATGACTCGCCGTGGTTTGCCATGTCGTTGGCCGCCTGCATCAACTCCTCAGGCTTCAGCCACACCTTGTCCGCCATCGGTCAAGTATCGCGTAAGACCCGGTGCCCACGATTCACTAATAGCGCCCTTGACCAGGGGGTTTTGCGGACCTATCACTGGGTCTTGCGGTTCTTTCGCTTGATGCCGACGCCGCCCCACAGTGCGAAACCGCGAATTTTGACGGTCGGCGCGCCGGGGGTGCCGGCGCCGGCAACGCTGTGGTCGAACCCGCCCATCACGCCGTGGCCCTTGATCTCGACGTTGACTTCGGGGGGCAGCAGGATGGTCTGTCCGCCCATGATCGAAGTTGCGTGGATCTCGACCTCGGTGGAGGTGAAGTCGGCGTAGCGGAGGTCGATGACGCCGCCGCCCCACAGCGCGAATGTCGTCAACTTCTTCGGCACGTTCCACCGGCCGCGCCGCTCGAACGCGCTCATGATGGCCAGCAGCAGCATCGACGGGGCCGGTTTGCCCGCGCCGCCGCCCGGGGCGCCTACCGACGACCCCAGCAGGTCGGACCGCAGGCTATCCAACTCGTCGTAGGTCTTCGCCGCGTATGCCTTGGCGAGTCGGTCTTCGTAGTCGCTCATCTGCAGGCGACCCTGAGCGGCGGCGTCAGTGAGCAACTGTGCGACCTGGATGCGGTCGGTATCTGCGGCACGCGTCGGCGCGTTCCGCTCATCTGCCACGCCCCGTTGTGGCTTCTTGATCATCACCTACGAGCGTACGTCGATCAGAATTTGCTGCAAGGAACTTGGCTAAACTGTGTCGCTACTGTCTTGCGTGGCCCACCACGCAGGGCGTTTCTGCAGGAAAGCGAGCATGCCCTCGCGAGCCTCGTCGGAGACGAACAGTCGCGCCGACTCGGTGCTGAGCCGCTCGGCGTCGCGGTCAAAGCCGTCCAGGATGGCGGCAGTGGTCAGTGCCTTGGATGCGGCCAACCCCTGCGGTGAGGCCCGTCCGATATCGGCGACGAGCGACGCCACCGCGGCATCGGCGTCGTCGGCCGCGATCGTGATCAGCCCGATCGCCGCGGCGGTGGCGGCGTCGAACGTCTCGCCGGTCAGGTAGTAGCGGGCGGCGGCGCGGGCGGACATCTTCGGCAGCAAGGTCAGCGAGATGATCGCCGGCGCGACTCCGATCCGGGCCTCGGTCAACGCGAAGGTGCTGCGCGGACCGGCCACCGCGATGTCGCATGCACCGACCAGGCCCATGCCGCCGGCGCGGACATGGCCGTCGACGGCGACGATCACCGGCAGCGGCGACTCGACGATCGCCTGTAGCAGCGCGGCCATCTCCCTGGCCCGTTCGGCGGCCATCTCGGCCGGATCGGCACCCGTCGACGCCGACCCTTCCGACAGGTCGGCGCCCGCGCAGAAAGTGTTCCCGGTGTGGCCGAGCACCACGGCCCGCACCGCGGGATCGGCGGCCGCGTCGCGCAGGCCTTGGTGCAACTGGTTGACCAGAGTGGCGGACAGCGCGTTGCGGTTGTGCGGCGAGTTCAGCGTCAGCCGCGCGACGTGTCCGTCAACGGTGTATTCGACCAACCTGTCCATCAGTACGACCGGGGCAGGCCCAGCGACGTCTGCGCTACGAAGTTGAGCACCATCTCTCGGCTCACCGGCGCGATACGACCCAGCCGGGCCGACGCCAGCATGGCGGCAACGCCGTATTCCTTGGTCAGACCGTTGCCACCCATGGACTGCACGGCCTGGTCCACCGAGCGCGTAGCTGCCTCGGCGGCAGCGTATTTGGCCATGTTGGCGGCCTCGGCCGCGCGCATGTCGTCGCCGCTGTCGTAAAGTGTCGCGGCTTTCTGCATCATCAGCTTGGCGAGTTCGACCTCAATATGGCACTGCGCCAACGGATGTGACAGACCCTGGTGCGCACCGATCGGCGTTCCCCACACCTGACGGGTCTTGACGTAGTCCGCGGCTCGGTCGAGAGCGAACCGTCCCATGCCGACGGAGCTGGCCGCGCCCATGATGCGCTCGGGGTTCAAGCCGGCGAAAAGCTGTGCGATCGCGGCATCTTCGGCCCCGACAAGCGCATCCGCGGGCAACCGCACATCGTCGAGAAAGACCTGGAACTGCCGCTCAGGGCTGATCAGCTCCATTTCGATTGGGGTGTAGCTGAAGCCGCGCGCATCGGTGGGCACCACGAACAGCGCCGGTCGCAGCTTGCCGGTCTTGGCCTCTTCGCTGCGGGCGACGACTAGCACGGCCTGGGCCTGGTCGATGCCGGAGATGTAAACCTTCTGGCCCTTGAGGATCCAGTCGGCGCCGTCGCGACGCGCGGTGGTGGTGATCTTGTGCGAGTTCGATCCGGCGTCCGGCTCGGTGATCGCGAATGCCATCGTCAGCGAGCCGTCGGCGATGCCGGGAATCCAGCGCTTCTTCTGCTCGTCGGTGCCGAACTTGCTGATGATCGTGCCGTTGATGGCGGGCGACACCACCATCAGCAACAGCGCGCTGCCCGCGGCCGCCATCTCCTCCATCACCAGCGACAGCTCGTACATCCCGGCTCCGCCACCGCCGTACTCCTCCGGGAGATTCACGCCGAGGAAGCCGAGTTTGCCTGCCTCCTGCCATAGTTCGTCGGTATGCTCATGCGCACGGGCCTTCTTCAGGTAGTACTCGCTGCCGTAGTTGGACGCCCACGCGGACACGGACTTGCGCAGCGCCTGGCGCTCCTCGTTTTCGATAAAGCTGGTGTCGATCATTGCGAATCTCCTTCTCGAGCGCTTTCGGGCGACTCCACCCTTGCCAGGACGGCGCCCACTTCGACTTGGTGGCCGGTGTTCACGTTGAGCTCGGCGAGCACACCGTCGGTCGGGGCGGTGATGGTGTGCTCCATCTTCATTGCTTCCAGCCAGATCAGCGGCTGGCCGGCCGTGACGGCATCGCCGATCGCGGCGCCGAGCCGGATGACGTTGCCGGGCATGGGTGCTACCAGCGAGCCCTTCTCGATGGCCGAGCCCGGCTCGGGGAAGCGCGGCAGCGCGACCAGGTGCACGGGGCCGCGCGCCGAATCGACATAGATGTCTTGGCCGTAGCGCGCGACCGCGAAACTGCGAGCCACCCCGCTTCCGTCGGCTAACGCGACTTCGTCTGGGGTCGCCGCGACCAGCTGCGCCGGCTCGTCGTCGGCCAGGATCAATCCCGTTCTGGTGATTCGGTATTGGATTGTGTGCTCGCTGTCGGCGTCATCGCGGTAGATCTTGACCTGATATCCCGACGCAAGGTTGCGCCAACCGCTGGGGATCGAGCCTAGGACGGTGGCGGTGGTGCGGTTGTGCGCGGCGTCGGCGAGCGCCGCGGCGATCGCCGACAGTCGGATGGTGGCGGCGTCGGCCAGCGGAGCGGACAGCTCCGCCAAGCCGTGGGTGTCGAAGAACGCGGTGTCGGTGGCGCCGTCGAGGAAGGCCGGATGGCGCAGCACGTTGACCAGCAGCTCGCGGTTGGTGCGCAAGCCGTGCAGGTGCGCTCTGGCCAGCGCGTCGGCAAGCACTAACGCCGATTGCCGGCGGGTCGGTGCGTACGAGATCACCTTGGCGAGCATCGGGTCGTAATGAATCGACACCGCGAACCCGCTGGCAGATTTGGGGTCGATGCCCGAATCCAGCCGAATGCCGGTCCGCCGTCCCAGCGACGAGAACTCGGATCGAACGGCCGGCACGTCGAACGTGTCGACCACGCCGGCCTGCGGCTGCCAGCCGCGCGCGGGATCTTCGGCGTAGAGGCGGGCTTCGATCGAATGCCCCTGAGCCGCAGGGGGTCCGGCGCCCAGCCGGCCGCCGTCAGCCACCGCGAGCTGCAGCTCGACGAGATCGAGGCCGGTGGTCTCCTCGGTGACCGGGTGCTCGACCTGCAGCCGGGTGTTCATTTCGAGGAAGTAGAACTCGCCATTGTCGTCGGCGAGGAATTCCACCGTCCCGGCGCCGGTGTAGCCGATGGCGCCGGCGGCGAGCCGGGCCGCGTCGAACAGCTTGGCCCGCATGCCCGGTGTGCGCTCGACCAACGGCGACGGCGCTTCTTCGATGATCTTTTGGTGGCGGCGCTGAATCGAGCATTCCCGTTCGCCGACCGCCCACACGGTGCCGTGGGTATCGGCCATCACCTGCACCTCCACGTGGTGGCCGGTGGGCAGGTAGCGCTCGCAGAAGACCGTCGGATCGCCGAATGCGGACTGCGCTTCACGCCGCGCCGCGGCGACTTCACCAGGCAGAGATGATAATTCGCGTACCACCCGCATTCCGCGACCGCCACCGCCCGCGGACGCCTTGACCAGCACCGGCAGCTGGCCTTCGGTGACCGTGTCGGGGTCGAGTTCGTCGAGCACCGGCACGCCGGCGGCGGCCATCATCTTCTTCGATTCGATCTTGGAGCCCATTGCCCGCACCGCGTCCACCGGCGGACCGACCCAGACCAGGCCCGCGCTTTGCACCGCGGCCGCGAATTCCGCGTTCTCCGAGAGGAATCCATAGCCGGGGTGCACCGCGTCGGCACCGGCCGCTCGGGCCGCAGCGATAATCGCCTCGGCGTTGAGATAGTCGTTGGTCCGCGGCAGCCGGACCCGGGCGTCGGCCTCGGCGACGTGCGGCGACCCGGCGTCGGGATCGGTGTAGACGGCGACGGTGCCCAGTCCCAGCCGGCGGCACGTGGCGAACACCCGCCGGGCGATCTCGCCGCGGTTGGCAACCAGAACTCGCGTGATTCCCATGAACGTCACATTCGGAAGACGCCGAAGTTCGACGTCCCCTTGATCGGGCCATTGGCGATGGCGGACAAACACATTCCCAGTACGGTGCGGGTGTCGCGCGGGTCGATCACCCCGTCGTCGTAGAGCATCCCGGACAGCACCATCGGTAGCGACTCGGCCTCGATCTGGCCTTCGACGGCGGCCCGCATCGCGGCATCGGCTTCCTCGTCGACCTGTTGACCGCGCGCCTCGGCGGCGGCCCGGCTCACGATCGACAACACCCCGGCCAGCTGGGCGCCGCCCATCACGGCGGCCTTGGCGCTGGGCCAGGCGAACAGGAATCGCGGGTCGTAGGCCCGCCCGCACATGCCGTAGTGGCCGGCGCCGTACGACGCGCCTATCAGCAGCGAGATGTGTGGCACCGTGGAGTTGGAGACGGCGTTGATCATCATCGATCCGTGTTTGATCATGCCGCCCTCCTCATAGTCCTTGCCCACCATGTATCCGGTGGTGTTGTGCAAGAACAACAGTGGCGTGTTGGACCGGTTGGCCAGCTGGATGAATTGGGTGGCCTTTTGCGATTCCTCGCTGAAGAGCACGCCGCGGGCGTTGGCCAGGATCCCCAGCGGGTAGCCGTGCAACCGGGCCCAGCCGGTGACGAGCGACGAGCCATACATCGCTTTGAATTCATCGAATTCGGAGCCGTCGACGATGCGGGCGATCACATCCCGCGGGTCGAACGGGATACGCAAATCGGAGGGAACGATGCCGATCAGTTCTTCGGCGTCGAACAGCGGCGCGCTCACCGGTCCCGGTGCCGGCCCCTGTTTGACCCAGTTGAGCCGTGCAACGATGCGACGCCCGATGCGGATCGCGTCGAGTTCGTCCACGGCGAAGTAGTCACCCAAACCCGATATGCGGGTGTGCATTTCGGCACCACCCAGCGACTCGTCGTCGGACTCCTCGCCGGTGGCCATCTTCACCAGCGGCGGGCCGGCCAGGAAGACCTTCGAGCGCTCTTTGATCATCACGACGTGGTCGGACATCCCGGGCACATAGGCGCCTCCAGCGGTGGAGTTACCGAACACCAAAGCGATAGTGGGAATCCCAGCAGCCGACAGCCGGGTCAGGTCGCGGAACATCCGTCCACCCGGGATGAAGATTTCCTTCTGCGTGGGTAGATCTGCGCCGCCGGATTCCACCAGCGATAGCACGGGAAGCCGGTTCTCGAAGGCGATCTGGTTGGCCCGCAAGATCTTCTTCAGGGTCCACGGATTGCTGGTGCCGCCTTTGACGGTGGGGTCGTTGGCAACGATCATGCATTCGACACCTTCGACGACGCCGATTCCGGTGACCGTACTGGCGCCGATCTGGAAGGCGCTGCCATAGGCCGCCAGCGGGCTCAGTTCCAGAAACGGCGAGTCTGGATCCACGAGCAGCTCGATGCGTTCCCGCGCCGTCAGCTTGCCGCGCGCGTGGTGCCGCTCGACGTACTTGGGACCGCCGCCGCCGAGCGCTTTGGCGAATTCGGCGTCGATTTCCTCGAGCCGTGAGGTTGCGGCCGACGCGGCGTCGGTGTATGCGGCGGCCTTCGGGTCGAGCGTGGATCGGAGCACGGTCATGACCACCGCCGACGATGCAGAGCGGAGCGATGAGGAGGAGGCGGTGCAATCACGATTGATACCCAAGGAGTTTGGCGGCGAGTGCGGTGAGGATTTCGGTGGTGCCGCCGCCGATACCGAGGATTCGCATGTCCCGGTATTGGCGTTCGATTTCGGATTCGGCCATGTAACCCATCCCGCCGAACAGCTGGACGGCCTGGTTGGCCACCCACTCGCCCGCCTCGACGGCGGTGTTCTTCGCGAAACACACCTGCGCGATGAGGTTGGTCTCGCCGGCCAGTTGCCGCTCGACCACGTTGTGCGAGTAGACGCGGGCGACATCGATGCGACGGGCCATCTCGGCGAGCGTGTTCTGCACCGACTGCCGGGATATCAGCGGACGGCCGAATGTCTCCCGGTCGCGGCACCACTGTGCGGTGATGTCCAGGCACCGCTGTGCGCTCGAATACGCTTGCGTGGCAAGCGCGATCCGCTCGGAGACGAAAGCTTGGGCGATCTGGGCAAAGCCGGTGTTCTCGACGCCGACGAGGTTGGCCGCGGGTACCCGCGCATCGGTGTAGGACAGCTCGGCGGTGTCCGAGGACCGCCAACCCATCTTGTCCAGCTTGCGGGTGACCTCGAAGCCGGGCGTGCCTTTCTCGACCGCCAACAACGAAACCCCGGCCGCACCAGGGCCACCCGTGCGCACCGCGGTGACGACGTAGTCGGCCCGTACCCCCGAGGTGATGTAGGTCTTGGCGCCGTTGACGATGTAGTGGTCGCCGTCACGGACCGCGGCGGTCCGCAAGTGGCCGACGTCGGAGCCGCCGCCGGGCTCGGTGATGGCCAGTGCGCCGATCAGCTCACCGGTCAACGTCGGGCGGACGAACTTGTCGATCAGCCGGGCATCGCCGGACGCGATCATGTGCGGCACCGCGATGCCGCAGGTGAGCAGCGACGCGAACACGCCGCCGGGCACGCCGGCCTGATGTAGCTCTTCGCAGATGATCACCGCGTCGGCACCGTCACCCCCGCCACCGCCGACCGCCTCGGGAAAGTTCGCGCCGAGCAGTCCGGCTTGCCCGGCACGGCGGTGCAGCTCGCGCGGCAACTCACCGATGCGCTCCCACTCGTCGACGTGCGGAAGGATCTCGCGCTCGGCGAATGAGCGCGTGGTCTTGCGGAGCTGATCGCGCTCGGGGGTGTCCCAGATGTTCACAACAGCCTTTCCGGAATGTCGACGTGGCGGCTACGCAGCCATTCACCCAGCCCCTTGGCCTGTGGGTCGAATCGCGCCTGGTATGCGACGCCCTGGCCGAGGATGTCGTCGACGACGAAGTTGACCGCGCGCAGGTTGGGCAGCAGATGGCGGGTGACCGGAAGATCGGCCGTCTCGGGCAGCAACTCCTTGAGCAGCTCGACGGTCAGTGTGTTGGCCAGCCAGCGCCACTGCTCCTCGGTGCGCACCCAGACGCCGACATTGGCCGAGCCGCCCTTGTCGCCGCTGCGGGCCCCGGCGATCCGGCCCAGCGGCACGCGCCGGGTCGGCCCGGCCGGCAGCGGCTCGGGCAGCGGCGGCGGATCGGCCGGCACCAACTCGAGAGTATCCGTGGCACAAGGAATCTCGACGCTGCTGCCATCGGCGTGTACAGCGGTGTGCGGCACCTTGGCGGCGTCGACAAAGCCCGGCGTGTACACCCCGTACACCTGGCCGTCGCCGGGCGGCGCGGTGACGGTAAAGCCCGGATAGCTGGCCAGTGCCAATTCCACTGCGGCCGAAGAAAACTGGCGTCCGACATTCGCCGGGTCCGGGTCGCGGACCACGCAGCGAAGCAAAGCGCTGGCCGCCTCTTCGGTGTCGGCGTCCGCGTGGTCGGTGCGGGCCAGCGTCCACTCCAACTCCGCGGGTTTGACGGCGGGCTTGTCAATGAGCAAAGCATCCAGTTGGCGACGCACCAACGCGGCCTTCTCGTCGATGTCCAGGCCGGTCAGCACGAACGTCATCGCGTTGCGGAAGCCGCCGATGCTGTTGAGTGAGACCTTCAGCGTGGGCGGCGGTGGTTCGCCGGCCACCCCGCTGATCCGGACCCGGTCGGCGCCGTCGGGGGACAGTTCGATGGTGTCCATCCTGGCGGTGACGTCCGGGTTGGCGTAGCGGGCGCCGGTGACCTCATAGAGCAGTTGCGCTGTCACGGTGTCGACGCTGACCAGCCCGCCGGTGCCCGGGTGCTTGGTGATCACCGCGGAGCCGTCGGCGTGGATCTCGGCGAGCGGGAAACCGGCATAGGTCAGATCGGGGATTTCTGTGAAAAACGAGAAATTTCCGCCGGTGGCCTGAATGCCGCATTCGGTGACGTGCCCGGCGACCACGGCGCCGGCGAGCTGGTGATAGTCGGTGCGGCCCCAGCCGAAGTGCGCGGCCGCCGGCCCGACGGTCACCGACGCGTCGGTCACCCGGCCGGTCACGACGATTTCGGCGCCACTGTTGAGGCAGTCGACGATGCCCCAGGCGCCCAGATAGGCGTTGGCCGTCAGGGGTGTGCCCAGCCCCAGTTCCTCGGCGCGGGGCGCGAGGTCGTCACCGGCGACGTGAGCGACCCGGACCGGCACGCCCAAGCGCTGAGCCAAGGCGCGTACCGCGTCAGCGAGGCCGGCGGGGTTCAGGCCACCGGCGTTGGCGACGATACGTACCCCGCGGTCGTGTGCCAGCCCCAGACACTCCTCGAGTTGGGTCAGGAAGGTCTTGGCGTAGCCGCGGTCGGGGTGCTTCATCCGGTCGCGGCCGAGAATCAGCATGGTTAGTTCGGCCAGGTAGTCACCGGTGAGGTAATCCAGATCGCCGCCGGTGAGCATCTCGCGCATCGCGGAGTGCCGGTCGCCGTAGAACCCCGAGCAGTTCCCAATCCGGACCGCGGACGGCATGCCAGTCGTCCTCCCTCCAGCCGACATCCCGACGTTGCCAACCAACCGGTAGGTTAGCGGGTACCGTGGGTGTCACGTCAAGGATGCTCTCCCCTGGGCGCCGACGCGATGGGTGCCGATTTTTGTCGGCAGCAGCTCACCGACTATTATTGGCGCTAACTTCGCTGTCGAGGCTGCTCGACCGGCGACCCCCCTACCAGTAGTAAGGCCCGATTATGGCTGTGCCAAAGCGCAGGATGTCGCGCGCGAACACCCGGAGTCGGCGCGCGCGGTGGAAGGCTGACAAGCCCGAACTCGTCGGCGTGACGGTGGCCGGCCAGAAGCACAAGGTGCCGCGCCGGTTGCTCAAGGCGGCGCGCCTCGGACTGATTGACTTGGATCGCCGCTAACTTTTTCGCCATGAGCCTTGCCGCCCAGCAACGACGCGGGCCGCGCCGCAGCCCGCTGAAGAGCTGGGCAATTAGCCCCTGCGCCTCTCAGCGCGCTCTCAGGCGATTGGATGAAACTGGTGGCCGTGCGAATTCTTATCGTTGACGACGATCGAGCGGTGCGTGAGTCACTGCGCCGATCGCTTTCCTTCAATGGCTACTCGGTGGCATTGGCGGAGGACGGCGTCGAGGCGCTCGAGATGATCGCGGCCGACCGGCCCGACGGGCTCGTCCTCGACGTGATGATGCCGCGGCTGGACGGACTGGAGGTATGCCGTCAGCTACGCAGCACCGGGGACGACCTGCCAATCCTGGTGCTGACCGCCCGCGACACGGTCTCCGAGCGCGTTGCCGGCCTCGACGCCGGCGCCGACGACTATCTGCCCAAGCCGTTCGCGCTCGAAGAGTTGCTGGCCCGGCTGCGGGCCCTGCTGCGCCGAACCAAGATCGATGACTCGGGCGAAGCCGTGGCCATGACGTTCGCGGACCTCACCCTCGATTCGGTGACCCGCGAAGTCACGCGTGGGCAACGCCAGATCAGCCTCACCCGCACCGAGTTCGCTCTGCTGGAGATGTTGATCGCCAATCCGCGACGGGTATTGACCCGCAGCCGGATTCTCGAGGAGGTGTGGGGCTTCGACTTTCCCACCTCGGGCAACGCGCTGGAAGTGTACGTCGGGTACCTGCGTCGCAAGACTGAAGCAAATGGCGAGCCACGATTGATCCACACCGTGCGAGGAGTGGGTTACGTGCTTCGCGAAACACCGCCCTGATGCCCCTGAAGACACCGTTCCACCGGCGAGGTCGAGCGCAGCTGCGAGCCAGCACCTCGTTGTCGCTGCGCTGGCGGGTCATGCTGCTGGCGATGTCGATGGTGGCGATGGTGGTCGTGCTGATGGCCGTCGCCGTGTACGCGGTGATCTCCGCGGCGCTCTACAAGGACATCGACAACCAGCTGCAAAGCAGGGCTCAGCTATTGATCGCCAGCGGGTCGTTGGCGGCCGATCCCGCGAAAGCCATTGAGGGCACCGCATATTCGGATGTCAACGCGATGCTGGTGAATCCCGGCCGCTCGATCTTCACCGCTAACCAGGAGGGTCAGACGCTGCCGGTCGGAGCGCCGGAGAAGGCGGTCATCCGCGGTGACCTGTTCATGTCGCGGCGCACGGCGTCCGGCCAGCGGGTGCTGGCGGTTCACCTGCCGAACGGTAGCTCGCTGCTGATCTCCAAGAGCCTGGCGCCGACCGACGCGGTGATGACGAAGCTGCGTTGGGTGCTGTTGATCGTCGGTGGGGTCGGCGTCGCGGTGGCCGCGGTTGCCGGTGGAATGGTCACCCAGGCCGGGCTACGCCCGGTGGCCCGGCTGACCGAGGCCGCTGAGCGGGTGGCGCGCACCGACGATCTGCGGCCCATCCCGGTGTTCGGGAGCGACGAGCTGGCCCGGCTGACCGAGGCGTTCAACCTGATGCTGCGAGCGTTGGCCGAATCTCGGGAACGCCAGACCCGGCTGGTCGCCGATGCCGGTCACGAACTGCGCACCCCGCTGACATCGTTGCGCACCAACGTCGAACTGCTGATGGCGTCAACGGAGCCGGGCGCGCCGCCAATACCCGAACAGGAAATGGCCGACCTGCGTACCGATGTGATCGCGCAAATTGAAGAATTGTCCACGCTGGTAGGCGATTTGGTGGATCTCACCCGAGACGACGCCGGCGAAGTGGTGCAGGAGCCGGTCGACATCGTCGAGGTCATCGACCGTAGCCTGGAACGAGTCCGTCGGCGCCGCAACGACATTGAGTTCGATGTAAACGTGACGCCCTGGCAGGTCTACGGCGACTCCGCTGGCCTGTCGCGCGCGGTGCTGAATCTGATGGACAATGCCGCCAAGTGGAGTCCGTCAGGGGAGACCGTCGGTATCAGCCTCCGGCAGCTGAACCCTACGCACGCCGAGTTGGTGGTGTCCGACCACGGGCCGGGGATTCCGACGGCCGAGCGTGCGTTGGTGTTCGAGCGGTTCTTCCGCTCGACCAGCGCGCGAGCGATGCCCGGCTCGGGTCTTGGGCTGGCGATCGTGAAACAGGTCGTGCTCAATCACGGCGGCGCGCTGCGCGTCGAAGACACCGTTCCGGGTGGCGAGCCGCCGGGCACCTCGATCTATGTGTTGCTGCCCGGACGGCCGATTCCGACTTCGGAGTTCCCGACCCCTGAGGAAATTGCGGCGGATGTTAACGCATCGTCAAATCCGGGGAACTCATTACGTCCGGCGAACGTTATTTCAGTCGATTCTCAGACAACGCAGGCAGGGTAGTGATCCAGTGACTGTTGAGTCTGAACCGACCGTTCAAGGAAAGAGCGACCTAGCGACATGACGAATCACCCGCGGTATTCGCCACCGCCGCAGCAGCCCGGGTACCACCCGGGCTCCGATCAGCATGGGGCCCCAGGCTATTCCGGCCATGGGCAGCAGCAAACATATCCTCAGCACTATGACTGGCGCTACGGGCAGCAGCCGCAGTACCGGCAGCCGTACGGTTCATTCGGTGGCGGCCAGGCCGGCCCGGCCGGCAGCCCGCCGCCACCCCAACTGGGCGTGCCGCGAAAGCGTTCGCGCGCAGGAGGATTGGCCGTCGGCGCATTGGCGATTGCGGTCGTATCGGCCGGCATCGGCGGTGCGGCGGCATCGGTGATCGAGCACAGCGGACAGCTTCCGATCGCCAGCGACGGGTCGGTCCTCGGTGGTGCGACTCCGAGCATGCCCGCCGCGAACGCGCCGGTAGGCACTGTCGAACAGGTCGCCGCGAAGGTGGTGCCCAGTGTGGTCATGCTCGAGACCGATCTCGGGCGTCAGTCCGAGGAGGGCTCCGGCATCATCTTGTCTTCGGACGGGCTGATCCTGACCAACAACCACGTCGTCGCCACTGCGGCCAATCCCGGTCATCCCCCTGCACCGCGCGAGCGCAGCCCCCGCCCGGAGCCGGGCGGCCCCGGGGAGCCGGATCCCGGGGAGCCAAACAACGAACACGGCCCTGCGACACCGAAGACCACGGTGACCTTCTCCGACGGGCGCCATGCCGAATTCACCGTGGTGGGCGCAGATCCCACCACCGACATCGCAGTCGTTCGGGTGCAAGGCATCAAGGGATTGACGCCGATCAGCATTGGGTCGTCAGCGAACTTGCGGGTCGGCCAGCCGGTGATGGCGGTCGGGTCTCCGCTGGGCCTGGAAGGCACGGTTACCACCGGCATCGTCAGCGCGCTCAATCGGCCGGTGTCGACGACCGGCGAGACCGGTAACCAGAACACCGTTCTGGATGCGATTCAGACCGACGCCGCGATCAACCCCGGTAACTCCGGCGGCGCGCTGGTCAACATGAGCGGACAGTTGGTCGGCGTCAACTCTGCGATTGCCACGCTGGGCGGCGAGTCGCCCGACGCACAGAGCGGTTCGATCGGACTCGGCTTCGCGATTCCGGTCGATCAGGCCAAGCGCATCGCCGACGAGTTGATCAAGACCGGAACGGCATCGCATGCGTCACTGGGCGTTCAGGTCACCAACGACAAGGGCACACCCGGCGCCAAGGTCGTCGAGGTGGTACCGAATGGAGCGGCGGCAGCCGCCGGCTTGCCCAGCGGAGTCGTGGTGACCAAGGTCGACGACCGAACGGTCAACAGCGCCGACGCGTTGGTCGCCGCCGTGCGATCCAAGGCGCCGGGCGATAAAGTGACGCTTACGTTCAAGGACCCATCGGGCGACAACAAGACCGTGCAGGTCACTTTGGGCAAGGCGCAGCAGTGATGAGAGTGGCTGCGCCGTGGTCGGACCACAGATATACGGTTGCAACCATGGAACAGAACCCCGAGTTGGTCGGCAGGGCACTCGTCGTCGTCGTCGACGATCGGACCGCGCACGGCGATGAGGACCACAGCGGGCCTTTGGTCACCGAGCTGCTCACCGAGGCGGGGTTCGTTGTCGACGGCGTGGTGGCCGTCGCCGCCGACGAAGTCGAGATCCGCAACGCGCTGAACACCGCGGTGATCGGGGGAGTGGATCTGGTGGTATCGGTCGGCGGCACCGGCGTGACGCCGCGCGACGTTACCCCGGAAGCCACCTTGGACATTCTCGATCGCGAACTGCTGGGCATCTCCGAAGCCATCCGCGCGTCCGGGTTGGCCGCGGGCATCATGGACGCCGGCTTGTCTCGTGGTTTGGCCGGGATCTCCGGCAGCACCTTGGTGGTCAACCTGGCCGGTTCGCGGTACGCGGTACGCGACGGCATGGCCACGTTGAATCCGCTGGCGGCCGGGATAATCGGCCAACTCTCGAGCCTGGAGATTTGATACCGGCATGACCGGGCGAGGCGGCGACGACCATCCATTTGAGTCGCCCGACGAGCGTGATCACGACCGTCCGGTGACGATGCGGTCCGTGGAGCGGACCGAGGAGGAACCGGACTACGGGGACGGGGACGATCGCGAGCAGTGGCTGAGGGAGAACGTACCCCCGCACCACGGTTAAACCGCAACTCGCCGATGTCACGGCATGAATACCCTTGCATGACCAATTCGCTGCAAAGCGCGCAATCTCCGTCATATGGACATACGGTTTTTCCGGGCGATCTCGCGTCGCCCTAGTAATTCGTGGCGATGGAGGTGGCTTTCGTGCTTAAAGGATTCAGGGATTTCGTGATGCGGGGCGACGTGATCACCGTCGCTGTCGGGTTGGTTGTGGCCTTGGCCTTTTCCAACTTGGTCAAGGCCTTTACCGACAGTGTCATCAATCCGTTGGTGGCGGCGGCCCAGCCCCATACCACCTTCGGTTTGGGCTGGCAGCTCGGCGATGCAGGCAACAAGGAGACTTTCGTCGACATGGGAGCGTTCATCGGGGCAATCGTCTACTTTATTGTCTTCATGACCACCATCTACCTCGTGATCGTGTTGCCCTACAAGCACATCCAGAAGCGCCGTGGGGTCACCGTGTTCGGCGACGAGCCGACGACGAAGGCATGCGCGGAATGCTGCTCCGACATCCCCGAGGCCGCGCACAAATGCAAATACTGTGCCAGCGTCCAGGCGGCCGCCTGAAACACGCTTCGCCCGCGCTTAACGCAGGGTGAGGGTCATGGTCTGCGTCAACGCGGCGCCGGCCACGGCGTTGGCTGCGGCGACCGGCAGCGCCACCAGCACCACCCGGTCGCTTGTCGCGCTTTGACCCTTCTGCTTCGCCGAGACCAGGACCACGATCGCCCCCGTGGCTATGACGCTGGCGACCTTCGCGGTCGATTGGCTGCTGGCCTCCGACGCCGCGACGACGTCGACGACATCGCCGGGCCGGACCAGGTCCATCAGCGCGCTGTCCACCGGATGTACGGGCACGATCCGGGCGTCTGGCCCCGCGGCCGACTCGGCCAGTCGGCGGCCCAGCAGCCGGACGTCGGTCAGCACTTCACCGCGCCGAGCCGGCCCGGCCAACGTTGACCCGACAACCGTGTCGATATCGGATTGTGCCCCGTCGGGAATCGTTGGCACTAAACGTTTTTCGAGTCGGAGATCGTCAGCGGTCAGCGCTGCGCCGGGGCTGAGATCGTGGGCCGCCACCACCACCTGGGTTCGCTCACCGTCGGGGTTGGGCCGCAGTGCCGCAACGCCGGCAAGGACGACGAGTCCGGCCGCGGCGATTCGCCGGGCGAGCAGGGTCCGCGACCAGTCGGGGCGCAACCACTGCGAGATACGAGTCGGCAGCGATGGATTCAGCGATTTCAGGGAATCCCCCACGCCGCAACGGTAAGTGCGGCCGGGTATTCGGCGCGGCCGCCGGCGAGCAGCTTGTGGATAACCGGCTAGCTTGCGGCTGCCGCCGCCGACTTCGAGGCATTCGAGCTTGCCGAGGCAGACTTGTCGCCAGAGCTACTCGACTTTTCCGATGAGCCGGATTTGTCGCTGCCGCTCGACCCGTCGGTGCTCGAAGACGAGCTCGACTTGGCCGATCCGTTGGTCGAACTCTTCGCGGACTCACGGCTGTCGGTGCGGTAGAAACCGCTGCCCTTGAACACCACGCCGACGGAGCCGAACAGTTTGCGCAGCCGACCGGAGCACTGCTCGCATGTGGTCAGCGCATCGTCGGTGAAGGCCTGGACAACATCGAAGCGGTTGTCGCACTCGGTGCACGCGTAGCTATAAGTCGGCACACAAACCTCCGTGATGGTCTAAACGGTTAGCACTCTACAGTCTCAAGTGCTAGAACCGCTATGTGGCCCGTGTCATTCCCGCCCGGCGCGGTGACCGGTCAATTGGCGTCGTGCTCAGCTCGCTGCCATCGACAGTTGGGGTCAGGTTGCGGGCGGGGCAGGCGGCGCGGGCGGAATTGCCCCGTCGCAGCCACCAGGCGGTGGCGGTGCCGGGAAAGTATTGTTGCCGCTGTCGCCGACGCAATCGTAATACCATTTCGGTCCGCCGATGTATGTCTTCATCCACTGGTGCCAGTAGGACCCGTCGGGGTACTTCTCGCCGTCGCACACTCCCAAACTGCCAAAACCCCATTGCCCACCCGGGCAGTAGCTCTTCGTGAGGTCCGGCTTGTGCGGGTCTGGCGGATCAGCGCTGGCAACCGCAGCAGAAGACACAATCGCCGCAGCAGCGCCTAGCGTCGCAGCGCAAAGGCGAAGAAGTTTCAACTTCATTTCGACTCCATGCGGGTCACAACGCCGAGAGCGCGAAATCCATTCGAGATGCGACAAACACCACGTGAGACAGCTCGTACCGCCGCAGGCCAGAGCCGAGTGATATGACACCCCATCTGAGAAGCTACAGCCGGTGGAGGGACACCCTGGCGCTGCTGATCATCCTCGCGATCGCCGCCGCCGTCGGGTGGATCTACGTCCGCGACGTGCGAAGCCAGGAAACCGCCGCGTCATCCGCCGGCTCCACCCAACCGGCGACACCCGCCTACGACGTGGCCCGGCGCGAGCTCGAGGCACTGCCCGTCAAGGGGTGGGATCGTTTCGAGGACTTCAACCGCGTTCGATTCGGCGAGCCCTGGAGCGACGACGTCAACGTGGAGTTCGGCCACAACGGCTGCAACACCCGGGACGACATCCTGCGCCGCGACCTGGCCGACCTGCAGGTGCGGCCGGGAACCTGCTTTGCCCAGCGCGGCATCCTGCACGACCCCTACACCGGAGCGACCATCGTGTTCGAGCGCGGCCCGGGCACCTCTTCTGCCGTGCAGATCGACCATGTGGTGGCGCTGTCGGACGCCTGGTACAAGGGCGCGCGGTCGTGGGACGACCAACGCCGCCTCGACTTCGCCAATGACCCGCGCAACCTGCTGGCCGTTGACGGTCGGGTCAACTTCGACAAGGCGTTTCGCGACGCCGCCTCCTGGCTGCCGCCCAACGTGGCATTTCGGTGCGCGTTTGTCGCCCGCCAGGTCGAGGTGAAGACGGATTACCAGCTGTGGGTGTCGGGCCGAGAGAAAGACGCCATGCGGCAGGTGCTGCGAGGCTGCTGAGCGCGGGTCGCTAACCGGCGGCCGCGCCCACCTCGATCAGGCCGCGTCCGGGGGTCAGCGCATGCGTCATCGGCACGTCGTGCGGCTCCTGCGGTAACTCGTCGACCAACTCCTGATCGCGGATCACGGCAACCAGGCGTGCCCGCGGATCGCGGTGCACCAGGGTGCGGTCGTAGAAACCGCGGCCCCGCCCCAGCCGCACGCCGGTGCGGTCGACGGCGAGCGCGGGAACCAGCACGACGCTCGCCTCGGCCACGGTCGTCGCCGGCAGCCACGGCTCGGCCGGTTCGAGCAGCCCGAACCGCGCGACCACCAGTCGTCCCGGTCGGTATTCACTCCATTGCAGGGCCACCGGCGAGTCGTCGGCCGCGGTACGCGCAACCGGCAGCAACACCCGGCCGGCCCGTCGCAGCAACACATCCAGCATCTCGAGCGAACCCGGCTCGGCGCCTACCGGCACGTACGCGCACACCGTGCTGCCGCTGCTCACCGCGGCATCGAGGTGTTCGGTCAACGACCGCGCCTCGCCGGCCCTGACGTCGTCCGCGACCGAGCGGCGGGCTGCCAGCAGCCGTTCCCGCAATGCGGCCTTGCCCGCGGTTGCCATACGGACAACGATTACAGCCCCGGCTTTTACCCCGCCACACGGGCCGGGAGAATCTGCTGCGATTATGGTTTGCACGATGTCGACCTCACAGGTTCCGGTTCCGCGAACCGCGATCGTTCCCGCCGCCGGTTTGGGCACGCGTTTTCTCCCCGCGACCAAAACCGTGCCCAAGGAACTGTTGCCGGTGGTCGACACGCCCGGCATCGAGTTGGTGGCCGCCGAAGCGGCCGAGGCCGGAGCCGAGCGACTGGTGATCATCACCTCCGAGGGCAAGGACGGCGTCGTCGCGCACTTCGTCGAAGACCTGGTGCTCGAAGGCACGCTGGAGGCGCGGGGCAAGAAGGCCATACTGGCGAAGGTGCGGCGCGCGCCGGGACTGATCAAAGTGGAGTCCGTCGTGCAGGCCGAGCCACTTGGGCTGGGACATGCCATCAGCTGCGTGGAGCCGGTGCTGTCGGCCGACGAAGACGCGGTATCGGTGTTGCTGCCCGACGACTTGGTGCTGCCGACCGGCGTGCTGGAGACGATGTCGAAGGTGCGCGCCGAGTACGGCGGCACCGTGTTGTGTGCGATCGAGGTTTCTCCCGAAGAGATAAGCGCCTACGGGGTTTTCGACGTCGAGCCGGTGCCCGGTGCCAACAAGGACGTGCTGAAGGTCAACGGCATGGTGGAAAAGCCGCGGCGGGAAGACGCTCCGTCGATGTACGCGGCGGCCGGCCGATATGTCCTCGACCGCGCCATCTTTGACGCGTTACAGCGCATCGATCGGGGCGCCGGCGGTGAAATGCAGCTCACCGATGCAATCGCGTTGCTGATCCGCGAAGGTCACCCGGTACACGTTGTCGTGCACCATGGTTCCCGACACGACTTGGGAAATCCCGGCGGCTACCTGAAGGCTGCGGTTGACTTTGCACTGGACCGTGACGATTACGGCCCGGAATTGCGGCGGTGGCTGGTGACTCGATTGGGTCTGGCCGAAGACTAGCGGCAGTCCGATCGGTCTTCGCCGTCCGGTTGTGCCGATACGGGTTGACGGCAGAAAGGCGCGCTGTGCGTTCGGTGGAGGAGCAACAAGCGCGAGTGTCGGCCGCTGCGGTGGCGCCGAGACCCGTTCGCGTTGCCATTGCCGAGGCGCAGGGGCTGATGTGCGCCGAAGAAGTCGTGACCGAGCGTCCGCTGCCCGGTTTCGACCAGGCCGCCATCGACGGCTATGCGGTCCGCAGTGTCGACGTGCTCGGCGTCGGTGCGGCCGAGGGGTCCAGCGCCCAAACCGGCGACGAGCATCTGCGCGCAGTCCCGGGCGAGGCGGAGGAATCGCCCGATGGGCCCGGCGGAGTGACGCTGCCGGTGATGGGCGACATCGAAGCCGGCACGCGTACACCCAGCAGGCTGCAGCCGGGGCAGGCCGTGCGCGTGCACACCGGTGCCCCGCTGCCGACACTGGCCGATGCGGTCTTGCCGTTGCGATGGACCGACGGCGGGCAGTCGCGGGTGCGGGTGCTGCGCGGCGTGCGATCGGGTGCCTACGTGCGCCGCACCGGCGACGATGTCCAGCCCGGCGATGTCGCGGTGCGGGCGGGGACGATCATCGGTGCGGCGCAAGTCGGGCTGCTTGCCGCGGTGGGCCGCGACCGGGTTTTGGTTCATCCGCGCCCGCGGCTGTCGGTGCTCGCCGTCGGTGGTGAGCTGGTTGATATCTCGCGCACCCCGGGCAACGGACAGGTCTACGACGTCAACTCCTATGCCCTGGCGGCCGCCGGCCGGGACGCGGGCGCAGAGGTGAACCGGGTCGGCATCGTCAGCAACGACCCGAAAGAGCTCGGTGAAGTCGTCGAGGGTCAGATCAACCGTGCCGAGATCGTGGTGATCGCCGGCGCGGTCGGCGGCGCAGCAGCCGAGGCCGTGCGCTCGGTGCTCTCCGGGCTCGGCGAGATGGAAGTCACCAGGGTCGCAATGCATCCCGGATCCGTGCAGGGTTTCGGGCAACTGGGCCGCGAGGGTGTCCCGACGTTTCTGTTGCCGGCGAATCCGGTCAGTGCGTTGGTGGTCTTCGAGGTGATGGTCCGACCGCTGATCCGGTTGTCGCTGGGTAAGCGGCAGCCGATGCGCCGGATTGTGCAGGCGCGCACGCTGTCACCGATTACATCGGTTTCCGGCCGCAAGGGCTTTCTGCGCGGACAGCTCATGCGCGATCAGGACACCGGTGAATACCTCGTGCAGCCGCTGGGCGGTGCGCCCGGCGCCTCGTCGCACTTGCTGGCAACGCTGGCCGAGGCAAACTGTCTGGTTGTGATTTCCCGTGAGGCCGAGCAGATCCGCATTGGCGAGATCGTCGACGTCGCGTTCCTGGCTCAGCGTGGCTGAGCGATACGTTGGACTCCGCTCGTGAACCCGTGGCGCACCAGCTCCCAGCATCCCGGTTGGCCGATGGTCGTGGGACCGCTGCGGGTTTCCGCCGGTGTGATCCGGCTGCGGCCGGTGCGCATGCGCGACGCCGCGCAGTGGAGCCGCGCCCGGGTGGCCGACCGTGCCCACCTGGAGCCTTGGGAGCCCAGCACCGAGACTGATTGGACTGCGCGGCATACGATTTCGTCTTGGCCAGCGCTATGTTCGAGTCTGCGGTCGGAAGCTCGCAAGGGTCGCATGCTGCCGTATGTGATCGAACTGGGCGGCCAGTTTTGTGGACAGCTGACGATCGGCAACGTCACTCACGGGGCATTGCGGTCGGCATGGATCGGCTACTGGGTGTCCAGCTCGGTCACCGGTGGCGGCGTTGCCACCGGAGCGTTGGCGCTGGGCCTGGATCACTGCTTCGGTCCGGTGATGTTGCATCGCGTGGAAGCCACCGTGCGACCGGAGAATGCGGCGAGCCGGGCTGTGCTGGCAAAGGTCGGGTTCCGCGAGGAGGGGCTGCTGCGGCGTTACCTCCAAGTCGACGGGGACTGGCGGGATCACCTGTTGGTGGGTCTGACGGCCGAAGAGGTCTACGGGTCGGTGACGTCGGCTCTGGTGCGCGACGGGCACGCCACCTGGGCTTGATGGTGTTGCAAATGTGACATTTGTGACTGGTGGTGCTTGTCATAGGCAAATTACAGGTGTGTAATTGTCCTGGGCGCGCCTCGACCGGATGCGCCGGCTGCCGGCCTAGCCTGGCAGGGAAAGGAGCAGGTCACCATGCCAAGCATCCCGCAATCGTTGTTGTGGATATCGCTCGTGGTGCTCTGGCTGTTCGTGTTGGTCCCGATGTTGATCAGTAAGCGCGACGCCGTGCGGCGCACCAGCGATGTCGCCTTGGCGACCCGCGTGCTCAACAGCGATGCGGCCGCAAGGCTGATCAAGCGCGGGGGACCCGCCGCAGGGCATCGTAGTGACCCTGACTGGCAGCCTGAGCAGGACGAACACGAGGACCTGGACGACCTCGACTCGGGCGACACCGAGGAAATGCCGCTATCGCGCGGCACGGGCGTCACAGTCGTCACGGTCGCTGCCGCGGTGGTCGAGGAGACCGAGCCGGAGAGTCTGGACGACGAGGTGGTCGAGACAGACGCCGCCGCGCTGTCCGCGGCCGACGAGGAACCCGAGCCGGTGGCCGAGGTCGAGACCGCCGTTGACGAGGACGCCGACGCCGAGTTCCAGACCGAGGACTCCGAGGACCCGGACGAGGGCGATGACGAGGGCGATCAATACGAATACGTCGACGACACCTCGGGGATACCGGTCGCCGAGGAACCGCCCGCGACCGGCACTCACGCGTTCTCGCGGCGGCATCGATACGATCCGGAAACCGCCGCTGCCGTCATCGCCCGCAAGTACGCGGCGCGCAAGCGGGTGCTGTTGGTCATGGCGCTGACGTTGGTCGGATCGGCGGCGACAGCGTTCCTGCTGACCCCAACGGCATGGTGGTTCTGCAGCACCACCGCAGCGGTGACCGTGCTCTACCTGGGATATCTGCGCCGCCAGACCCGGATTGAGGAGCGCGTGCATCGTCGCCGCATGCAGCGGATGGCGCGGTCGCGGCTGGGCGTGGAGAACACCTACGACCGCGAGTTCGACGTGGTCCCGTCGCGACTGCGGCGCCCGGGGGCCGTCGTCCTGGAGATCGACGACGAGGATCCGATCTTCGAGCATCTCGACTACGAGCCCTACGCGCGCGATTACGGCTGGCACCGGGACCTGCCGCGAGCCGCCGGGCAGTAACGGTTCGGCGACGGACGTCCTGACTGGTAGCCTGCTAGCGATCAGGGGCTATGGCGCAGTTGGTAGCGCGACTCGTTCGCATCGAGTAGGTCAGGGGTTCGAATCCCCTTAGCTCCACACATGAAACGCCAGTCAGCGGCCTAATCAGACTTAGCTGACGAGGGTCCATGAGACCCGCCGGGGAGCAGCGGGGGAGCAAGAAATCGGCCCGAGCCCGCCGCGATGGCCGCTGCGGACGCTTTCGCGATGGCCGCGTCCAAGCTCGCAGCAACGCCGTCCAGATCGTCATCAAACAGGTCCGCGTAGGTGTCCAACGTCATGCTGGCCTTGGCGTGGCCCAACATCCGTTGCAACGCTTTCACGTTGGCACCCGCCGACACCGCCAGCGATGCCGCCGTGTGGCGCAGGTCGTGCGGCGTGATCGTCGGAAACGTGTCGTCGTCCTGCTGGCACCGACGCACCGCTGGCTCGAACACCCGTGCCCGCCAATTGGAGTTACGCAGTACCCCGCCGCGCATGTCGGTGAACACCAGCTCGTCGCGGGCCTTGCCGACCATCGACGCGGCCAGCTCGTCGGCCAGCGCCGCCGGGAACGGCACCGACCGGCGCTCGTGAGTCTTCGGGCTGCTCCACACCAGACCACCGGACTCGGTGACCGAGCGGGACACGTTGACCCGGCGGCGCAGCATGTCGAAATCGCACACCCGCAGCGCGGCCATCTCACCCCACCGCAAGCCGGTGTAGCTCAAGAGCCGGACGACCTCGCTGTGCCGATCAACAGTTTTCGCCAGCGCGGCCACCTGAGCATGCGACAGATAACCCCGGTCGGCATGCTGGCGGTTCGGCAATTTTACACCGTCACAAGGGTTCCGGGGAATGCGCCGGTCCTCGACGGCGGCACCGAGCACCTGGCGCAGCAGGCCGAACACGTTCTCGATACCAGCGATGCCGACACCTTCGGCGACCATCTTGGCCACCCATGCCTTGACGGCTGATGTCTTCACATCGACCACCGCAACATCGGCCCAGCGCGGCTGCACTCGGCTGCCCCATGCGCTTCGCCGGGTGGCTGCCGTCTTGGCCGAGATGTGCCCTTGCGATGGCGACCATGATGCGTACACCGACGCCACCGTCACCCGGCCGGCTGCCGGTGTGACATAGGTGCCGGTGATGAACTCGGAATTAATCTCGTTCAGCCATGCCTGAGCATCGGCCTTGCGCTCGAATGCTTTTGAGTGCTGACGGCCATCGTCGTCCACGTAGCGTGCCCGCCAGCGCAGCCCACGGCCATGCTCCGAGCTGGGCACCGTCTTGGTGTTGCCGTCATCGTCGCGAACCGATTTAGTCCAGCGATCCTCGACGCCCGCGCGCCTGCCTCGTGTTGTCATTTCAGGCTCTCCGGTCGGTTCTGCTCCAGAATGAAGCTGATTGCGTTCTGGGTGGTGGTGTTGTCGACTGCCGTTATCACGTCGTCCATCGCGTCAAGTGCGTTGACGCAGCCGGTGCGCAAATTTTTCTCGTGCCTGGTCAGTGTGTAACCGTCGACATTGGCGATCGCACGGCTCAGCCTTGCTGCGGTGTCTTGTGTCCCCCATAGCGCGGCCAAGGCCAAGTTGACCAGCGCCGACACCGCAACCGACTTGTCACCCGCCGCAGTGGTGGTGTGCCCCAGCAGAGTGTCCACGCTGCACTCGAAAATGTCTGCGTAAGCAACCAATTCGTCGATCTGGACGGCCCGGTTGCCGGCCTCGATTTTGGTTATCGTGGTCTGGTATGCCGTTAAACCTTTGGCGGTCAACAGTTCCGCCATCTCGGCCATTGACCAGCCGCGATCGGTTCGCAGCCGCTTAAGCGTGTTCCGTAATTCGGCTGCGGCTAACTTCTCTTTATTCACATCTGGCATAATACGCTGTTTTGCTTGACACCACCAGCTCCGCTGGTCAGGATGGTATTAGCCACCTTGGAATATACGGCGAAAGTAGGAATGGAGCCGATGGCCAGCGAATATATGAACGCGAAAGAATTGGAAGACATAACCGGCACCAAAGCGTCGACGTGGCGTTATTGGGCATTCACCGGCGACGGCCCGCCATCATTCAAACTCGGCAGACGCCGCGTATGGAAACGATCTGCCGTGATGAAATGGCTTGCCCAGCGGGAGAAAACAGCATGACCCCAACCAAACCCCCAAACAAAAACAACGAAAACTGATAGGGAATAACACTTGTGACCACCAACGACACCAACACAACCGAACTGGACACCGTAGAAACCGTGGACGGTGAACTGGTTGCGCCACTTTCGGAGAAGGAAGCGAAAGCACTCGACAAAAAAGTTCGCGCCGCCAGGGCGAAAGTCACCACCACCGCCGGAACCTTGGTGGACCGTAGCGAAGTCCTGCTCGACCTGATCGAGCAGGCGGCACGCGGAGAAATCCATAAGGCACTGGGTGTTTCATGGCCCGCATGGTTCAAAGACGCCGCACAGATCCAGCCCGTTAACAGGGCGGAACGTAAATCATTGGTGGCGCTGATGTCCGGTAAACAACTGTCACAGCGGCTTGTTGCTGATGTGCTGGGCGTGTCCAAAGGCACTGTGCAAAACGATCAGTGCGAACTGGAACAGGGTGGACAGGGTTGTCCACTACCTGAGAATGTGGTCAGCCTCAACGGCACGACGCAGCCGCGCAAGCACAACAAGTCGGAGCCGGAAACCGTTGAACCGGAACCGGAATCATCCGACAACTCGGAAACCGTTGACCCGGAAACCGTTGAACCGCAACCGCAATCAAAGCAACCGCCCCTCACTGATGACTTCCGCGATGCCGTGCCGCAGATCCGCGCCAACATCGAATTGCTGCTGGACAGCCTGGCGGATGATCGGTTCCCCGAGGCGCGCAGCGCAATTAAGAAAGCTTTCCTAGACGATTTGTTGGACGCTAAAAACGGTCTTGAGCGGGTCATCGCGGAGGTTGGTGGCCTAAGTGTGAGTAGCTAAAACGACGATGGCCCTCGGCGCAACAAACCGGGGGCACATCATCACACCAAACCAACCAACACCAACCACCCGAAACCGGAGGGTGATCTAGTGAGCGATCCTAGCACGCGGCGAATCGAGCTGACCGCCGAAGCACTGGCGCTGCGCGAGTTTCAGGCCAGCATCATCGAAGCCACCGACCCCGGCACCCACGCCATCGAATACGCCATGCACGGATGGGCGGTGTTTCCGCTGCGCGGCAAAGCACCGGCCATCGGCAACCCGCACCCGAAAGGCAGCCGCGAGCGGGAGACATGCAAAGGCGAATGCGGGCTAAACGGTCACGGAGTTTTGGACGCCAGCACCGATATCGAAGCGGTCATCGCATGGTGGTCGGGCCGGTATGCCGGATGCAACATCGGCGGGCGGGTACCGGAGTCGATGTTCGTGCTCGACCTTGACCCGCGCAAGAACGGACTGGAATCGCTTGCCGCACTTCGGCACAGATACGGGGCACTGCCCGACACGCTCACGACGCTCACCGGGCGCGGCGACGGCGGGTGGCACCGGTTCTACCGCCGCCCGCCCGGCAAGCTGTCAGCGGCCAACCTGGGGCCGGGAATCGACATTAAAACGTCGGCGGGCTATGTGGTGTTGCCGCCGTCCATTCATCCCGACACCGGCAAGCCTTACGTGCGGGTTGACGCGCCGGTCGCTGCCCCGCCGCCCTGGCTGGTCCGACTCCTCAGGCCCGAAACACAAAACACACAACACACACAACACACACAATTGCGCGGCGACTACCACGGTGAGTCGATAGCGGATGCTTTCTGCGCCGAACACACCTGGTCCGACGTTCTCACCCCGCACCGTTGGACGTCGACCAGCCGCGAACCGAACGCAGACGGCGCGAAGTGGTGCCACCCCACCCACACGTCGGAATGGTCGGCCACGATCAGGCACGGCTGCCTGTTCGTCTACAGCCCCAACACGCCGTTCGACGTTACCGAACAGTCAGACCCGCACGGGTACACGAGGTTCCGCGCATACGCCGTGCTGGAACACGGCGGCGATTTAAGGGCCGCCGCCAAGCACCTAGCCCAAACACGAAGGGGCGCCGCATGATCAACGCCGACGGCGTTCAGCCAATGGACGACATACCTACACCGGACGAGACACCGGAACCCCCGGTGCCGTTGACGGCCAGAGTTCCGATACCCGCGTTCCCCACCGACGCTTTACCACCACCGATTGCGGACATGGTGGGAGCCATAGCGGAGGCGACACAAACCGATCCGGCGATGGCCGGGGTTTCGGCGCTGTCGGCGCTCTCGGCCTGCACCGGAGGTTACGCCATGATCCAGATACGCGGAGCCTGGCAGGAACCACTCCACCTGTATACCAACACCATCGCCATATCGGGTGAACGAAAATCGGCGGTGCAACGGTTCATGGTGACACCGCTGATCGGCGTCGAAATTCATCTGGCCAAAGGCAGCGAAGCCAAACGCGTCGAGGCGCAAGCACTTAAAGAGGCAGCGATGAAAGCTGTCGACAAACAACGCAACGTCTTAGCGGGAATGCTGGTCGACCACGACGCAACGGACGCCGACCGCAACAAAGCCCAGGAGGAACTGCTGGCCGCGACCGCGTTCGCCAATTCCGTTGACGTACCGGCTATTACGCGGATACTGGCCGACGACATCACACCCGAGGCGGCCGCGACGTTGCTAGCCGACCAGGGTGGACGCCTCGCCATCATCTCAGCCGAAGGCGGAATTTTCGACATCATCGCCGGTCGCTACTCCAAGAAGCCCAACATGGATCTGTGGCTGAAAGGGCATTCCGGTGACATGTTGAGGGTTGACCGCAAAGACCGTGCGCCGGAACATATTCCGAGGCCCGCGTTGACGCTCGGCTTGATGACCCAACCAATAGTGCTGTCGGAGATAGCCTCCCAACGCGAGTTCCGGGGGCGCGGCCTACTGGCACGGTTCCTTTACGCCTATCCGGTGTCAAAAGTGGGCCGTCGCAACGTAGAACCCGCCGACCCCGCCCAAGCCGTGATCGACGCCTACGACAAGACAATCGCCAACCTGATCACCGGAATGATCGAATGGGCCAGCGACCCGATGATTCTCACAGTCACCGACGACGGTAAAAAAAGGATCACGGCGATAGCCGCAGAGATAGAACCGACACTCGCCGGTGACGGTGAGATGGCGACGATGGCCGACTGGGGATCGAAATTCGTTGGGGCAGTCACCAGAATCGCGGGCATACTGCACCTGGCCACCCACGGCCACGAGGGATACGACAAGCCGGTCACGTCGGCAACAATCCAAGCGGCCTACCGCATCGGACGATATTTCAAAGCGTGTGCTGTCAACGCTTTCGCTGAGATGGGTGCCGATCAGGTTTCCGCCGAAGCCGCCTATCTGTTGGACCGTATCGAACGCCTAGACGTTGACGAACTTTCGGAGCGTGACATACACCGGGAAGCCCGGTCACGGTTCCCGACGAAAGCCGAGATGGCTTCGCCGCTGGCGCGACTGATAGATCATGGCTACCTAATCAAGATCGAGACACCCAAAGAGAACCGCCCAGGCCGACAACCGTCGCCGCGATACAAGGTGGTCCGGTCGTGAAAGTCTACTGACCATTGGACATATCGGACAGTTTGGACATATTGGACATAAACCCGCTCACGGTCGGGTTCTGTCCAAACTGTCCGATATGTCCAATGGTCCGAAGCCTCGCAAGGATTCGGGGTTCTGTCCAAACTGTCCCAGAGCGCAAACGAGTTAGCCAGATGGTCGACCAGTACCCGCCCCCGAGGGCGGGTCAGTCGAAGTGAACGATGCTCTCATAGTAGTTTTGACGCGCCAAGTCTCGATCGCGAGCGCATAAAGCACCGATAGCGCGAAGCCCACATTCCACATCGTAAAGGCGCTGGTTAGGGTTATGTGGCGATGGGGCAAATAAGATACCACCCCGCCGCCAATCCACAGAAAAGCAAGCACGAGAAAAACGGCGCGACCGGACAGCTTCGACGGCGAACGCACCGACTCAACGAGTGAACGCAGCCACCCAACGAGTGAACGTAGCCACCCAACGAGAGCGGAAAATACTTTCCCCACCGGCAGACCAAGAAGTCGATCCATCAGGTTTAGGGTCCAAATGTCCTGGCTGGAAGTGAGACGAAAAATTGCCGGCCGATTCGTTGTCCAAGTGACGGTAAGCGCGACAATCACGCTGACGGCCAACAAGCCGATAGCGGTTCCAAGAACGCTTAGATAGGGCTCTGTCCGCTTCCCCGGAGGCGCATAGGCCCCAGCAACCAACACGATAATCGCGACCACGCCGAATACTCGGAGGTAAGGTTGCAGTGCGTTCGGTGCCTGGACGCCAAGAAGCACGGCAAGCAGTATGCCGAACGGGAGGGCTTGGCTGAAAATGTGCTCCAACCTATCCCACCGCTCCGTCATTTGCATCGCCTCGGCCAGAAGTCCCACTCCTAAGATGCCAGACACGCTGCCCGTGGTCAGGAATATCCCTTGTGCGTACTCCTGGCTCCAAACCGACCGGAAACTAACTCGGTTCACCCGTCGCCACATGGCGACGGGGCCGAGCAGAAATGCGACGATGGGCGCAGCCATCACAGCCCCCGCGCACCCCCATGTAAAGTGCGGCTGGAATCCCCACTGCAGTGCAAGCCGGTAGAACAGATTTGCCAGGAATACCGGCACGGCGACGTAGATAAGCGTCAAGATCAATACGATATTGACGCCGACCACTACGAATAGTGGGATTAGGAATACGACGCGCACGTACCATCGCGCCAACGTCCGGAGGGGACTTGCGGACTTGGCGGGCGCTGGCTGATCCACGGAATTTGAGCGTAAATTCGTCCAGTCATTGCCGTCGAACCAGCGCCAGCCAGGCTGGCCTGCCGGGTCCCGATACCAGCCCGGCGGTGGCAAAGGTGCGGTCACGACTTCCCTTCGGTAGCCGACCCTAGCCTAAGCTCCATCAGGACACTGCGAGCGTTCCGATTACGTCGGTCATGGTGGCAAGTATGCGACCTGCCAGGCTGTCGATGCGGCAACCTGGCCGGGTCGTTTGAAGCGAAAACGCGAATCCAGGTCGCTGCTAAACTCACCGGACTTACCCGACGCGGCCTGCCGTGGCCAGCACCAGATCGCCGTTTTTTATGCAACTGACCACCCCGATGCTCAGGCATCGGGAAAAATCGCAACCGGTAGTTTTCGGCCGGTTCCCAGCAAACATTCGTCCTGGCCTGGGCAAACCCGGCGAACGTTGGTGTATTGCAACGGGTTTCGGGGCGTATGATGGCCGCTATGGAAGCGATGCCGAAGCGCCCACCGAAGGAGGTTGGCCCGCGAGGCCGCGCCTTGTGGCGCGATGTGGTCGGCCGGTACGACTTGACGCCAACGGAATACGAGTTGCTGCGTGAAGTGTGCTGTGCCACCGACGAATTGGGACGCCTCACTACGGTGTCGAAGCACGTTTCCGCAACGGTGAAAGGCTCACGGGGACAAGCGATTATGCACCCGGTGTACGCCGAGCTACGCGCGCACCGCGAGTCGATCCGGCGGCTGGCCAGGCAACTGAACCTGCCCGACGACGCCGCCAAGCGGACAGGCAAGATCAACCGCCGTCCTGTTGTTGTTCGGGGTGGTGTCTGATGTCGAAGATGCGTTCTCGCGGGCCTGAATTGCCTTGGCCGACAGCGTGGCTCTGCACCGACGGTGTGCGCCGTGACCTCAGTGTCTTTCGGCCGGAGGAATGGACGCCGACCAGGCCACTCGCGGCGGCGGTGAACGTCGACCGGTACAAGGAAGTGCAGTTCCACTCCGAGCGTGGGAGCGCCGCGCCGGGCCTGAACCGCAGTGTGCTAGTTGAACTGAGTGCCCAGTTGCGCGTCGGCAGGGGTGGCCGCGATGAGTGAGCGGGTGATAGCGCAGCGCAGCGACATCCTGGAATGGGCGCGGGTGGCGTGCGCAGTGATGGACAACGAGGCCCGCCCCGAATCGGTGCGACTGGGGGCGCAGCAGGTTTTCGCTGACTGCTCTCATGACTTGCTGTACACCGACGGTCCCGAGAAGCGATACCATTTGCACCCGTTGGCTTTTCATGTTAAGGGTTTCTACCGCAGGATGGTCGATGACCTCCTGGAGT
Source organism: Mycobacterium sp. (assembly GCF_035314665.1). Classification (GTDB taxonomy): domain Bacteria; phylum Actinomycetota; class Actinomycetes; order Mycobacteriales; family Mycobacteriaceae; genus Mycobacterium. The sequence goes on from NZ_DATFZD010000368.1 coordinate 36,629, forward strand.
CTCTGCCCGACGAGGCGAAGGCCGCGAACCCGGCGCTAGTCACACTGGCCGGCTGCGCCGCCGAGCTTATTGATAACCAACGGTTTTCGACTGATTACCGCACTGAGGCAGTGGACGCTTTGCGGGATGTGTTGCGCGCGTTGGAACCAGCGTGCCTGAGAGTTGTGGAGGATTGCAATGGCAAGTGACGGTGGATCGTTCATCGACGGCTCCGATTGCACCGCACCCGACGGTGGATGGCCGGACATGGATGCGCCAGGACCGTGGGCCGACAGCAGTTCCGGCCGTGGCTGGGGGCACAGCGCCACCACCACATTCCGCGCCGCGCACACCGCGAAAGCGCCGGGCGGGGCCGGGTTTTCGGGTGACTACCAACCCGAGGTGAAACCATGACCGAGGTCAACCGCCGTCAGAGAATGCGGATCGTTGACTTGATGGAAAAGGAGCGTTTCAGCGGAGTCCGCCTGTCAACCGCTGAGCGGGAGGAACTTTCGACGTTGCAACGGCTGGCCCGTATCTCGGATGACGCGCCGATACGCCTGGTCCGCCAGTGGGCGGACGGTGGCCTGCCGGGCACGCGCAGCATGTCTGCGAAACACCGGCAACTAGAGACACTTGCAATGCGCTGGCCCAAGCCAAGACTCACCGGACGCCAGGCCATCGTTGAACTCTATCGGATTCGCGGCGAGTGGGATATGACGCCGAAACAGGCTGCGCTGGAAAGGATGCGGGCGAGATGGTGAACATCGAAACAAGGCCGTGCGTGGTGGCCGCGCTGGAAAGCCATGATTACCCCGTGCGCGTCCTGGCCCTGCGTCTTATGGGCAGTGGTGACCGGATCAGCAGCGCGCTCGATGACACGATGGCAGACCCCCATATGGCCCGCGAGGTGCTAACCCTGCTGGCGCGCATGGCTTATGCCGGTCTGAAGCAATACTACGGGTCTTGGGATGATGAAAGCTGCCACTGGACAATCAGCCGCGAACATGCGCTGGCGGAAGACCTTTCGACCATCGAAGCGCAGCTTCTCCAAACCCACGAAGGGACAACCGAATTGATGAAAGCACACCTGAAAGCCGTGGAAACCGAGGTCCGCGCCGCCTACCAGGATGACATGGACCGGGCCGCTACACAGCCAACGCGCCAATTGCCACCGGGTGCCCCGGTGTCGTATGCGATGATGCGCGGCCTGTCTATCCTGCGTCAGCGGGAACGCGAAGGATGACCACCAAAAGCCCGGTACCCCTTGCCAAGTGCCCGTGGCCGCTGTGCCGTGCGGTGTTCTACGAGGTGGCGGGTCAGATGCAGTCCGCCGACCACACGGGCGACTGTCCCTACCGGGAACAGGTGAAAGTCGCACAGCGGGTGTGAGTTTGATCGGGCGCGGTCGACGGCACCGGCCACGGGGCTTACTTATCCTTTCCCCGTAGTCGGTGCCCGTTCGCCGTACACTTGGTATGCCGCCCACCGCTGCGAGTGCATGGGGTATCCCGCGCGAAGCGGCCTGGCCCGCTCCCGGCCTCACTTATCCAGGGCCGGGGGTGAGCCAGCCAGGTGACGAACATCATCGTGGTGGCGGTGGCCGGGTTGCTTTGCCTGGCGCTGCTGGCCGCGCTGGCCCGCGAGCTGCTGTTGCAGCGTAAGCAGCGGTCCCGCAATACCGCGCCAGCACTCGACAGCGACCGGCGGCTGGATCACCCGGCCGTCGCGCACGGCGAGCAGCCGCCAGCGCCGGAAGCCAAGCCATCGAAGGTGCCCACGTGGGCGGGGCTGTGGCGCAGAAGGTTCTGACGGCGCGACGAGGCCACCGCCCCCGGCCCGCCAGGCCCGCAGGCGGGCAGCCAGAGGCCAAAAAAGCACCGCCCAGGTCAGGTTGCCTGAGCGGTGCGCCGGGTTGGGGTTTGGTCAGGGTGTGCTTTGGTCGCAGAGGCCCAACGTGTATACACCACACCGGAATTCAATTCGATCACCATGTGCTACGCCAGTCAGGAGAAGTTACGCAACGGGGTCGATGGAGAGGGTCTAGGATGGTCTGACATGCGCTCCGACATAAGGAAACTGCTGAAGATATGATTAAATCTTTCGCGGCAGCTCTTGCGGCACTACTGTTTTCGGTCACAACAGCCCACGCCGACACATTCACGCTGGAACCTTTCGACGGCGATGGAGTGGCCTGGTCCGTCAACGTCACCCAAGCACAGTTCGGCGGCACACAATGCCCCTGCCAAAAAGTGGCGTACAAAGCAGACGGCCTGCACAACCAGGATGGCGTCGACCAAATTTGGGCTCTCGTCCAAGCCGGTGTCATTAAAAGCGGCGCCACCCTCATGGGGTTCAGCCTTGGCACACAAGTCATTTCAATGTTTCTGTCCCAACACACTTTGCCGCCCGGAGTGCATGTGTTGCTGGCTGGCGCAACCTTCGCCGAAAACCAGCGCTACGGCAAAAACGGTATCCCCCTCACCATCGCCAATGATGTGACCATGGTGGCCAACGAATACGACGGCTGGTCAGACTGGCCCGACAAAACCAGCGCCCCCGGCTACGCGATAGCGCTGGAAAACTCCAAGTTGGGGAAAAAGCACGTTCACAACTACACTAAAGCGCAACTCAACAATCCCGCCAATGTTATTGAGCGGCGCGGAAACATCACCGCCATCCTGATACCCAACCAGACCCTCCCGATGGGTGACGAAACGAAACGCGCCGAAATCGACACCGCCTACACCCGCCCCATACCCACCGCAGCACAACTAGCTGCCGCCACCGATGAACAGGTCGGATCGGCCCCGCTTGTTCCGCCGCAAACACCCGAACCAGTCGCAACAATCCCGTGACCAAGGGAGACACCCCGATGATTGCTGCGGCTAGCAGCCAGCCGAGCGCCAAGCCTGCGCCGATACGCCGGATCGTTTCCTCATTCATTGTCAGTTCCCGGGCCACTGCTAGCCACTCGGCCGGCTTCCGGGCCGACGCGCGCCGCCGTATAAGGGGTTCCCGTCGAGGCTTCGAATAAAGTCGTCCTCGGTCATCACTTCGATGTCTTGACCTTTGTCTTGCAGTTCGAACGCCTTCCGCGCCTTCGCGGTTAGAGTCGAGCCGGGTCGCAGCACTGCGGGGTTGATGTCAGCAATGACAAGCACGTTGGTTCGCTTCGTGGTTTGGTATTCGGCGATTGCGCCGACGCGTGCGCACTCGCACCAGGCGAATTGTCGATTCATCGACATAAGCGTGCCGGTGAACACCACAACGCGGCCGTAGAGGTAGCCGTCAGGGTCAGCATTCGGATTCAACTCAGGTCGAACGAGCCGCGAGCCGCTTCCCCAGGTCGCCACGCTGCCCAGATAGATGCCGCTGGTCATCTGTCCGACGCATACGCCGACCGAATCGGCCAGCGCCTCCAGGTTATCGACAGCGTTCCTGCGTGCGAGTCCACGGACAATATCCACCACGGCAAGAGCGTCCGCCAGAGGGTCATGGTGGTCGTCGAGGGAACCGCCTAGCGCGTCAAGGACAAATGGCAACCGGTAGGAGGGAAGCGATAGCGCCCGGCGTGCGAGAACCATCGTGCAGAGGAACCGCATCTCCGGCCATTCGATGTTGTCCACCGCGCAGGCGTACCGGATGACGCCGATGTCGAACCCGGCGTTGTGGGCGACCACCACATCATCGCCGATGAAGTCGATGATGTTGGGCAGGGCGTGTTTCCAGCGGGGTTCGCTCGCAACCATGTCCTCGGTGATGCCGTGAATCCATATGTTGAACGAGTCGAAGTGATCGACCTCCTCGGGCGGTCGCATCAACCAGCGGCGTTGCGCAGGTCGTGTGGCGTGATCCTCGGAAACGTCTCATCCGCCACCTGGCACTCCGCTACCGCCGGCCGGAACACCCTCGCCCGCCAGTTGGAGTTCCGAAGGACGCCGCCGCGCTGATCGGTGAAAACCAGATCGTCGCGGCCCTTGCCGACCATCAACGCGGACAGTTCGTCGCACAACACGGCAGGGAAGGGCACTGACCGCCGCTCCCATGTCTTAGGGGTGCTCCACTACCAGCCCGCCGGATTCCGTGACGGAACGCGACACGCTCACGCGGCGGCGCAGCATGTCGAAGTCCTGCACTCGGAGAGCGGCCATCTCGCCCCACCGCAAGCCTGTGTAAGCGAGGAATCGGACAACTTCACCCTGTCGCTCTACTGCGGAAGCGAGAGCGGCGACCTGTTCATGGCTGAGGTAGCCACGGTCGGAATGCTTGCGTTTGGGAAGGCGCACGCCATCACACGGATTGCGCGGGATGCGCCGATCCTCTACCGCCGCACCCAGCACCTGACGGAGGACGCCAAAGGCGTTCTCGACAATCGGTGTACCCGCACCCTCTGCGACCATCGCCGCTACCCAAGCGCGGATGGCCGCAGGGCGTACGTCAACAACCAACGTGTCGCCCCATTGCGGCTCCACACGACTGCTCCACGCACTACGGCGTGAGGCCGCGGTCTTGACCGAGATATGTGCTTGGGCAACGGACCACGACTGGTAAACGTTCGCTACCGTGACCCGTCCAGCGGACGGCGCGACGTAGGTTCCGGTGGCGAACTTGGCGGTGACATCGGAGTCGAGCCACTTCTGGGCATCTGTCTTACGGGCGAAGCCCTTCGCGTGTTCGCGACCTTCCTCATCGACATACCTGGCCCGCCAGCGCTTCCCCTTGCCACGATTAGCGCTGGGAACGGACTGGCTGTTGCCGTGCTCGGTTCGGACTGTTTTCGTCCAACGGTCCTCGATGCCGCTTCGCCGGTTACGTCTCTGAGGCATCGTTGCTCTCCCACGGGGCTGGATCACCGGGCTTGATGGCCTTTACATCTTCAATCGCCCGCTCCAGGATCTCTCTGTACGTGGGTGCATCTATCTCGGGACGAATGGTCGACAGCCATCGATCTTCGCGCAGCTTTTCCATGATGGCGACGTTGAGTCCCTTGCCCCAGTTGTAGTTGAGCCAGAAGTTCGCCTGCTCGAGAAGATAGGCATCAGGCTGCGAACGTTCGTCTCCGCTTCTTTGAAATCCGAGGGTGAGCGCTAGGTGAAGAAGCAGCGGCACAAGACGGTCGGCAAAATCGCGCAGCGCGGCCTGCTTCTTCTCAAACGCATCCGAGCTTGACATGAAGACCGCGTTCGCCGCCGTCCGCTCACCGCCGTCGGCAAGGTGGAGAGGGCTGATCCCCAAGACGTTGCAGATTCTGACTGCTTCGCTGTATTTCAGCGGCCGGCTGCCTTTTTCGATCTTTTGAATTGTCTGTTGGTGGATGTGATAGCCGTCGTGGCTCATAGCGGTGGCCAGTTCCGCCTGGGATAGCCCTTTCGCTGTCCTGTACCGCTGGACGTTGCTGGCGATGAGGCTGTCAATGTCCTGGGGGGTGTAGAGGCCACTAAGCACGCCGCCACCTTTGGCCTTTTCGACGGCGTGGGACCAACGGCGGACAAGGGGCCGCCCAGCTTCTCGCTGGGTCCCAGAGGTCGCATTCGATACCGCCGGTCAGACGTTCAGGCGTGGATCGCCGACCAGGAGCAGGCCACCCGTCGCGGAGGCGTGAAGCGCAATGCGTGAAGCAGCAGGTCAAGTCCAGGGACGTGGTGTACGACGTCGTCGTGTGATTCTTCGACTTCGGGTTCAAGCAGTTAGTGCCGCCGGCGTGGCCTCCTGTTCTGTGGGCGGTAGGGGGTCGGTTCGGGATTTGCTCAAAACGTCGAGTCC
>NZ_DATFZD010000369.1:0-60541 GCF_035314665.1 Mycobacterium sp.
TCCCACCATCGGCGGCCACGAGGGTTCGGGCATCGTGCGCGAGGTCGGCGACGGCGTCACCGATTTCGATCCCGGCGACCACGTGGTGATGTCGTTCGTCGCTGTCTGCGGCCAATGCCGCTGGTGCGCAACCGGTATGGAGTACCTGTGCGATGCCGGTATCGGCACGCTGACGCCGGGAATGCCCACCGACGGCACATTCCGCCACCACCTCGCCGACGGCAAACCGTTGGGTCATATCTCCAAGGTCGGTGCGTTCGCCGAACACACTGTGGTAGCGACGAATTCACTGGTAAAGGTCGAGCCGGATCTGCCGCTGCTGCCGGCCGCGCTGCTGTCGTGCGCGATCCCCACCGGATACGGCTCGGCGGCCAACCGGGCCGGTGTGCGCGGCGGCGACACCGTCGTCGTCATCGGCGCCGGCGGTATCGGTACCGCCGCGATCCAGGGTGCCCGCATCAATGGCGCCGCGCAGATCGTGGCCGTCGACCCGGTCGAATTCAAGCAGAAATCGGCCCTGCGGTTCGGCGCCACCCACAGTTGCGCAAACGTCGACGAAGCGCTGGATCTGGTCACCGGTCTGACCTACGGCGTGATGGCCGACGGCGTCGTGGTTTCGCCATCGTTGATCGGCGCCGACGATGTCCGCAGTGCGTTGCGGCTGACTCGCAAGGGCGGGACGTGCGTGCTCACCGGTATGACCGCGCAGACAACCCGTGGGATCAAGTTCGACCTGCAGGACTTCATCCTGATGAACAAAAACCTGGCGGGCACCGTCTTCGGCTCCTGCAATCCCAAGGCAGACATCTACAAGCTGGCCAGGCTCTATCAGACCGGACAGCTGCTGCTCGACGAGATGATCACCAAACGCTATCGCCTCGACGACATCAATGAAGCCTACACAGACCTGCTCAACGGTGAAATCGTCCGTGGCGTCATCGATTTCGGGATTGCTTGAGATTCCTGCGCAGTCGCTGTGCCTGACCGTAGGCATCGATCGGGCTGTGCAGACCCAACCCACCATCGGCGTGCACGACCTGGCCTGTCACCCAGGGTAATTCGAGGACGCCGACGATGACACCGGCCACGTCGGCGGCTTCCCCGAGACGTCCCAAGGCGGTGCGCTCGGACAGGCCCTCCACCCAGCCGGGCAGTTGCTCGGGTTCGCCCAGCATCGGTGTGCGGGTAACACCGGGACCGACGGCGTTCACCCGGATGCCGTAACCCCCCCACTCCACGGCGGCGACCTTGACCAGCATGTTCAACCCGGCTTTGGACACGCAGTAGGCGCCCATGTCCCGGTCGGCGACGGTGCCGCTGATGCTGGAGACGGCAACGATCGATCCGCCGGTTTCCGCGTCGATCATCGCCGCAGCGGCCGCACGGATGGTCAGCCAGCTGCCGGTGAGGTTCACCGCCAGCACTCGCTGCCACTGCTCGACCGACTCCGCCAGCAGTGTGCCCGACGCGCCGATGCCCGCGCAGGCCACCACCCGCGTGGGTACACCGTGTTCGCGCACGGTTCGGCTCATGGCCGCCCTTACCGCGTCCGGATCGCTGATGTCGCAATCGATGTCGCCGCCGGCTTGGTCCCACACCACGACGTCGTGGCCCGCATCGCGCAGGCGGACGGCAACGTCTCGCCCGATACCCGACGCACCGCCGGTCACCAGAGCGGTCATGCCGGAGGCCCGATTAACTCGACGAGCACACCGTCGGGCGCGGTGATCACCGCCATCGGGACGGTTCCGCCATTCGGCGCGGGCACACCAATGCGACGCACGCCGTCGGTGAAACCCAGGGCGGCCAACCCGGACAGCGTCGCATCGACGTCACGCTGTAGGGACAGCAGGAAGAATCCGTGCCGCGGTCCTGGAGCTTGCGGCGACGCGTCGCCGGCTCCCTCGAAGACCACAAGTTCGACGATGCCGGTGTCGGGGGCCTGCGGATCGCCCAGGAATATCGACCGCAGCCGATCGGAGTGGGCCCCGAACAGTTCCGGCCAGTTACCGCTGAACGTGTGATCGAACAGCTCGGTGAATCCCAGCCCGTCTCGCCAGAACCTCAACGACCGGTCGACATCGGCGGTGCAGATTGCCGCATGATGAACACCCAACACAGGCCTGCTCCCGCATCCTCAGCGCGCAAAAGTCACGATGGTGCGAGTTTAGGAGTAGAGCCGACGCGCGGAGCGAGGATTCGAGCCGCTAGGTCAGGGCGCCAGCTGGAATTGGAAGTCCACAGTCTTTGACATCCCGGATGGATTGCCGCAGGCGGGCTGAATAGCGGTTTCTTGGATCGTGCCCGTGAGGGTGTTCGGGTCCAACGTGCGGTGGGCAGCAATGGCGTTGGGAACCCTGGTACCGTCCGGGCATTCTGCCTCATCGGTGGTGTCCATCACCCATTGGCCATTCACCAAATTATACTGCCCCAACGGCGGTCCACCGGGGGAGTGAGCTGCTGAGATGCATCCGTCACCGCAGGGAGTGAAGTACCAGTCGTTGGTGACCGGATGACCCTCGATCATGAGCGGCTGACCGGTTTTTGGGTTTATCTGAGTCCCTATGTAGTGGCCGTTCGTCTCGAAGTCAGCGGGAAACGGTGCAGGGCCGGGCGGTCCCCATGCGCCTGCGGGAGCGGCTAGTCCGAGAGCAAGACCGGCGAGAAAACCGGTTGCGGTGATGCACCGTGCGACAGCCATGACCTTAGTTCCTCCTACGAAGCCGTAAAGGATATCCCTACCGGTGGGTCTATCACGGGAGATCCTCAGATTGGTAGTTATTTGGCATTTCTGCCTGACGGTGTTCCTGATCAAGGGCCTGTGTTTGCCTACTGTTAACCATATTCAGTGGAATTGATAGCGAACCGGGAGGTGTTTGAGTCCACCGACGAAGGTGGTTGCGGTGTGTTGCGGAGCCCCGGTCAACTCAATGGATTTCACCCGCGGCAACAGCTCGGTGAAAAAGCTGTTGACCTCCATGCGGGCGAGCGCTGCGCCCAGGCAGAAGTGCACACCGTAACCGAATGCCAAGTGCTTGTTGGGATCGCGGCCGACGTCGAAGCGGAACGCATCGGTGAAGACATCTTCGTCGCGATTCGCCGAAACGTAGGACAACAGCACCGACTCCCCTGCCGCGATCGGAACGCCGCGCACGGTGGTGTCTTCGGCGGCGGTGCGCATGAATTCCTTGACCGGGGTGACCCATCGGATCATCTCCTCGGTGGCCAGCGGCATCAGGTCCAGGTTGTCGCGCAATCGCTGAAGTTGGTGCGGGTTCTCGACGAGACCGTGCAGGCCGCCCGAGATCGTCGCGCTGGTGGTGTCGTGGCCGGCGGTGGCGACGATCAGGTAATAGGACACCGTGTCGATGTCGGACAGCGGCTCGCCGTCAATGCGGGCGTTGGCAATGGCGGACGCGAGGTCTTCGGTCGGATGTTCCCGACGCGCCGCGGTGACGCCGTTGAAGTACTGGAACATGTCGAACAGCGCCGGAATCTGATCCTCGTTGCTGCTGCCGCGCTTGAACTCGCTGTCGTCGCTTCCGAACAGCTCCTGGGTCAGCTTGAGCATCCGCGGGAAGTCCGACTCGGGGATGCCCAGCAGCGACATGATCACGTAGAGCGGGTAATTGACCGCGACCTCCTGAACGAAATCGCATTCAGGGCCCACCGCCAACATCTTGTCGACGTAGTTGCGGGCCAGCTCGTCGACGCGAACCTTCAACGCCCGCATCGCCTTTGGACGAAACCAGTCCGCGCCGATCGCCCGGACCACGCGATGTTGCGGATCGTCCAGATGGATCAGCGTGCGGACACCGGCGGCGGCCTGAAGCTCGTCACCCTCCGTCGTCGTCAGGACCGGGCGCGGCCAGTTGGTGAATAGCATGTTTTCGCGTTCGATGTCCATGACGTCGGCGTGCTTGGTGATCGCCCAGAACGGGCGGTAATTCGGCACCTCGACCCACGACACCGGAGCATTCGCTCGCAGATGAGTAAGCGCCGCATGCAATTTCTGCTCGTCGGCATAAGCCAACGGATCGGCGAGGACCTTGGCGGCTTCATCCATCGTCGGCGTGCTCATGGGCAGCTCCTCATTGACGCAACTCTTGCAGTACGGCGGTGATCGTGGCCGCGGAAGTGGTGCGGGGAAACGACGGCATGACCCGATCTATGACGCCGTCGCAGCGGTTTTGAAGTGCAGTTGCGAGCTTCTCGTGCGTCGCGACCACCGCGAAGGCGTCCAGGATCTCGTCGTCGATCAGCGCGCCCATGGCATCCCATTCCCCCTGCAGTGAAAGTCGATGCAACTCCGTAGCGACATCGCCCCAACCGTGCAGCTCGAGGACCTTGCGGTAGGCGGGCGTTGATCCGTAGAAAGCAATCTGCTTGCGGACGCCGGCCGCACCGAGTGTCAACTCGGCGTCGTCGTTGCCAGTCACCACAAAGACCGGGCACGCCACCTGGAATGCGTGCCGATCACGGCTCGAGCGCTCCAGGCCACGCTGCACCGCGGGCATCGTCACCTCGTGCAAGTAGCGCTTCGTCGTAAATGCATGGGCCAGTAAGCCGTCGGCGACCTCGCCGCACATTTCGGTCATCGATTCGCCGACCGCGGCGATGAACACCTTGGGCGCCGAAAACGGTTGCGGCTCAGGCGTGAACATCGGCGTCATGAGCTTGTGCGTGTAGAACTCGCCCTCGAACCGCAGCCGGGTTCCGTCCTTCCAGGTCGACCAGATCGCGTGCAGCGCCTGCACGAATTCGCGCATCCGGGCCACCGGATGACTCCAGGGCATACTGAATCGCTTTTCGATGTGCGGCTTTATCTGGGTACCCAGACCGAGGATGAAGCGGCCCTGCGAGTAGGTCTGCAGATCCCAACCGAGGTTGGCGACGATCATCGGGTTGCGCGCGAACGCCACCGCGATACTGGTGCCCAGTTCGAGTCGCGTGGTGTGTTCGGCGGCCAGCAGCAGCGGCAGAAACGGGTCGTGATTGATTTCGCCCGTCCAGCAAGCGTCGTAGCCCTGTTGCTCAAGGGCGCGGGCCAACTCCGGCACCCGGGCCAGGTCGGTGAAAATGCCCCCGTCGACCTTGAGGCCGCACACTTCCGTGGCGGTCATCCGCGCGCGCTCCGCCGCAGCTGGGAGCGCTCAGACCTCATACTTGAGAAGCTACAGTAAGCTATTCGGTAGGGTCAATGTCGGCACCGGTACGACGGCAAAAACCCTGCGACAGCGGCTACTTCAGCGCCAGGCGGGCGTTGTCCCATGTCAGGATTCGACTATCCGGCAGGAAGCGCAGAAACACCTGGCTCGCGTAGTACGCCTGGGCCGCCGCCGGCAAGCTGGCAGTAGGCGGTCGAAACCCCGCGTACTTGGCGTTGACGGCGGCCTCGATCCCGGATATCGCCGCGTGGTCCTCGACGAGCTCGACACGTCCGGTGAGATGGACGCCGCGCAGCTCGGTGTACCGCTCACCCGACTCGACCAGGAACGACGCCCGGGGATCATGGCGTATGCGGGCGATTTTCTTGGTGCCGGCGGGGGTCATCAGCGCGATGCTGCGGTCGTCGACCACAAACCACACCGGCAACGCAATCGGCATCCCATCGCGGCGAAGGGTTGTAAGAATTCCGGTATGCGCCGCGCCGACTGCTTCCCATGCCTCATCAGACGTCAATCGGATCGTCATCGCGCCACTCCATTTCCGCAGTCGTCCTTCGGCCGCTGGCCGCCGCCCTCTCGCAGACGCTACAGTAAGCACTTCAGTACGTGACGCGCGACGAGTGAGGGCATGCCGATGACGAAGTCCCGTGACTGGCAGGAGACGCTCGACGACCTCGACCGTCGCCGTCAGCACACCCGGGCGCTGGGTGGGCCGGAGCGGCTAGCGAAACACCGCGGCAAGGGCAAGCTCGACGCCCGGGCGCGGATCGACTATCTCCTCGATCCGGGGACATTCCGCGAAATCGGTACGCTCGTGGGCGGTGAGATCGCCGCCGACGGAATCGTCGTCGGCTCCGGCTTGATCAACGGCTTGCCGGTGATGCTGGGCGCGGAGGACTTCACCACGCTGGCCGGCAGCATCGGGCCCGGCGGCAACTCCAAGCGCTACCGCATCGCGGAATTGGCGCTGCGCGACAAGGTTCCGCTGGTGATGCTGCTGGAAGGCGCCGGCTTTCGTCCCGGCGGCGGGCACTATGGCCGCAGCCCGACCGACCTACTCGCCCAAGCGCAGTGCTCCGGTCGGGTTCCGACCGTCGCCGGCGTGCTCGGCCCGTCGGCCGGGCACGGCGCACTGGTGGCTCCGGTGTGTGATTTCCGAATCATGAGCAGGCAAGGCGCCATCTTTACCGCTGGGCCTCCCGTCGTCAAAGAGTCCACCGGAGAAGATATTTCGAAGGAGGATCTCGGCGGACCGGACGTGGCATTGCCCAGCGGTGTGATCCACAACGTCGCCGAGGACGACGAGACGGTGCTCGACGACATCCGTCGCTACCTTTCGTACTTCCCGGCAAGCGCCTGGTCCTACCCGTCGCCGCTGCCGGCCGACAAGGCCAGCGAACCGCGGCAGACACCAGAGCTGCTCGATATCGTCTCCCGCGACAACCGCCGCGTTTACGACATGCGCGCCGTGCTCGACGTGGTCTTCGACCAGCCCGACTGGTTCGAGGTCCAGCCGCAGTTCGGCAAAGCGATCATCTGCGCACTGGCCCATCTGGGCGGCCACCCGGTCGCGGTGGTGGCCAACCAGCCCAAGGTGCTGGCCGGGTCCATCGACGCGGACGCCGCGGATAAAGCGGCGCACTTCATCATGGTGGCCGACTCGTTCCACCTGCCGATCGTCTTCCTCGCGGACAACCCGGGCATGCTGCCCGGCAGCCGGTCCGAGCGCACGGGCGTGCTGCGGGCCGGCGCGCGGATGTTCGCCGCCCAGACCGTGGCCACCACGTTGAAGCTGCACGTCACGCTCCGCAAGGCCTATGGATTCGGCTCAATGGTGATGTCGCTGCTGAGTTTCGACGCCCAGTCAGCGACCTTCGCTTATCCCGGCGCGACGATGGGCGCCATGAGCGCCGCGGCGCTGAGCCGCGCGTCGCATGCCGGCGAGGACCTCACGGCCAAGCTGCGCGAAGCCGAGCTGCAGGCGTCGTTCCGGTCGGCCGAGAGCATGGGTTTCGACGAGCTGATAGATCCCCGCGAGACCCGTGACGCGCTGCTGGCCTCCCTACAGCGTGGCCTGTCCAGCCGGCAAGCCGCCGCCGAACCGGTGAGCCGAACCGTCATCATGCCCTGAGGGTCAGCAGACGTAATTCTCGCCGCTCGCCCGTACCGTCACGTCGCTGATGTTGATTCCCCAGGGTTGGTCGATGACATGTACCACCGCGTTTGCCAGGTCATCGGGAGTGATCAGCCAGTACTCCACCGAGTCCACGTCCATCTGTTCGGGTCGAAGAGCTCCGGTCTGCAAGTTGCCGGCATTTTCCAGGAACTGCGCGCCCTTCTGCCCGGTGAGACCGATGATCGCCGCTTCGTTGACGACCCCGCTGGCCAGATTGGTTCCGAGGACGCCGGTCGGCTTCACCGTGGTCACCTTGATCTTGCCTTGGGCCTCGACCCGCAACGAATCCGAGAGCACATCGACCGCCGCCTTGGTCGCGCTGTAGACGCCCGAGCCTTCGGTCCCCGCATTGCCGTAGATGGATGAAATGTTGACGACCTGGCCTCGGCCCTGCTTGACCATCGTGTCGTAGACGGCCGAGATGCCGTTCACGACGCCTTTGATGTTGATGTCGATCGCCTTGTGCCATTTCTCCCACGCACGTTCGTGGTCGGCGAAAAACGCCAGCGGCATCACACCGGCGTTGTTCACGATCACGTCGATGCGACCGTAAGTGTCGACCGCGTATTGGCCCGCCGCCCGCACCTGGGCCATGTCGGTGACGTCCGCAACACGGGTGGTGCCTTCGAAGCCGGCGGCCCGGATGCCCTCGAAGACCTCGTTCAAACCTTCGACGTTGACGTCCACGCCGACGACCTTCGCGCCACCGGCGGCACACTTTTCCGAAATCAGCTTGCCGAAGCCGCTGGCCGCACCGGTCACGATAATGACCTTTTCCTTTACGTACTTCAGGTACCTCGACATACCTGCTTCCTATCAGGTCGCTCGATAGGCCGCGACGACCGGCTCGAGCTCGTCGGGAGTCGCGCCGTGCATGATCACAGCGTCGGCCCCGTAGTCGAACTCCTGGCGGATGCGGGCCACACACTGCTCGGCCGACCCGGTGGCCGACGGCTCCAGCCACTCGTCGGGAATCAACGTGGCGATGTGCTCGATCTGCTCGGGCGTCGCCTTGTGATCGATCCCGCCGGCGATCGACGTCACCACGGAGTCGCCCCGGAAGCGTTGCAGCACGGCCGGATCCCAACTGTTGGTTTGCACCATCAGATCGCCATACCCCTGCAGATAGGTGGCCAGACGCGCGACGGTTTTCTTCAGCCGCAACTGTTCGGGCAGGTGATCGCCAACCGTCGCGAAGCACGACCACACCCGCACGCTGTCCGGGTCGCGGCCCGCTCTTTCCGCGGCTGACTTCACGGTTTTGACGCAGCGCTGCAACGTCTCCGGGGTGAAGTAAGTGTGCAGGATGACGTCGTCGAACACACGGCCCCCGAGCGCTAGCGTGTTGGGCCCGAAAGCCACCAGGGCCAGCCGGATGTCTTCGTTGAAGTCCGGGTCGAGAAACAGGATGGGGTACCTGCCCATCGGCCCGTCGTGGTTGAAGATCATCTCGCCGTGCCACAGCCGGCGCATGACCTGGGCCCAATCCTCCATCTGCGCAGTCGTCACCGCGGGGATGCCGAATGCCCCGTAGATCGCGGCGATGCCGCGGCCGACGCCCAGGGTGAAACGGCCGCCGGACAGCCGATGCATAGTGGTCGCCCACGATCCGGTGATCAGCGGGTGTCGGGTGTTGTGATTGGTTGCGGCGGTGGCGATCTGCATTCGGCTGGTCACCGCGCACGCAGCACCAACCAGAGACGACGCTTCTTTGACGTTCCACCGCTCGGAGATGAACGCGGTGCCGAAGCCCAACTCCTCGCCGCGACGCGCCTCATCCATCAGGGTTGCCGGGCCCTCACCACCGGCCCCGGCCAGTAGGTAGTACCCCAGTTCCTCAAGCGTGCGATCGCTCAATTGACAACTCCTTGCAGGAATTCCTCGGTGACGCGCTGCACGCGCCGCGAGAACAGGTGGCCGACGTGACTGCCGTCGTACCAATACAACTGGCCGCGCCAGCGCTCTTGTAATGCGGTCGCCGGCTCGCGCATCGCCATCCGGTCATGCCACGCCCCGACGATGAGCCGTCGCTGCGGTGGCGGCGCCGGGTCGACGGCCAGCGGATCGATCACCGAGGTCAGCCTCGAGACCTCCGAGGACTGCAGCAGCTCCCGGTATCCGTCGCGTGAAGAACCCCAGCGTCCGATATGCCGCGCGATCATCGCATTCAGCCCCAGAATCGGGGTGTACAGGGCGACGGCGTCAACCTGCCTCTCCAAATGCGAAACCAGCGCGGCCACCGGCGTGCCCATCGAAACCCCC
The DNA here is from genome assembly GCF_035314665.1 of Mycobacterium sp. GTDB lineage: Bacteria > Actinomycetota > Actinomycetes > Mycobacteriales > Mycobacteriaceae > Mycobacterium. The sequence continues at coordinate 9,607 of NZ_DATFZD010000369.1, forward strand.
GCCACCACAATCGTGTTGGCCTGCGACTGTGCCCAGCGCAGCACGGCGCGCACCTCCGACACCGCGCGCATCATGCCCGCGACATTGCCCAGCGGATCCATATCCGGGTACGCCGGCCATTCATGCCGCCGCGATCCGTGGCCGGGCTGTATCGGCAGCGCGACGTTGAACCCCAGCCCGTGATGGATGCGTCCGATCCGCGACAGCAACAGGTCTTCGGCGCCACCCTGACCGGCGCCGTGCACCCACACCAGCCACGGTCTCGGGCCGTCACGGTGCCGGCACAGATGGACCACCGCCCTCGCCGGCCCGCCCCGGCCGTCGGCTTCCAACGTCTTCGGTAGCGCCGGTTCGTGCTCGTAAATCATCCGCTCGTAGGCCAGCCGGCCAATGCGCCGCCGTCGTATCGTCTGGACCCGCAGCGGTTCTGGTTCGGCGTGCGCGCCGTCGATGCCCAGCGCTGATAATTCCTCGGCCGCCGCCGCGCAATCACTCAACGGCCGCAACTCGGGCAGTCCACCGCCCAGCAGCGAAAACCCTGACAGCACAAGTTCGTCCAGCATGACTTCGCCGAACTGACGCACACCGCGCGGCGACACCGGGGTCCAGCCGGTCGATTCATTGAGGCCGGCCACCGTACGCGGCAAGACCATGCCCAGCTCGCGAGCCAGGTCGCGGCTGAGGGCCAGGCTGCGCGTTGCCAACGACATGCCGCTCACCTACGCCAGTTTGAAGCCGGTGTATCCGCCGGCCGCGATTTCGTCACAGCGGCGCCGGTATTCGGGGATTCCGCCGGTATAGCCCATATACATCCGTTTCTTGCCGGGCACATTGCCACCGTTGTACCAGGAGTTGCAGGACGGATGGACCAGCACCGTCGGGGCCACCAGCGAGGTGGCATGGTCGATCCACTCCTGCTGTGCGGTAGACAGCGCCTCGATGGTGCGAATTCCATTGGCGCGCAGGTATGTGATGCAGTCGCTGATCCAGTCCACATGTTGTTCGAGCGCGGCAACGAAGTTGGTTGCCGCACTCGGGCTGCCCGGGCCCTGAATCGTGAATAGATTCGGGAAGCCGGCGACCGCCAACCCCAGATAGGACAGCGGCCCTTCAGTGGCCCAGAATTCGCCGAGCGACAATCCATCGCGCCCACGGATGTCGATACGACTCAGTGCGCCGGTCATCGCGTCGAATCCGGTGGCGTAGACGATCACGTCGAGATCGTAGGAACCAAGGTCGGTGCGGATGCCGGTCGGCGTCACCTCGCGGATAGACCCCTTGCGCAGGTCGACCAGCGTCACGTTGTCCCGGTTGAAGGTCTCGTAGTAGCCCTGATCGATGATCGGCCGCTTGCACGCAAACGGGTGGTCGGGCACCAGTGAAGCCGCCGTCTCGGGATCCCTGACGATCCGCGCCACCGCCTCGCCATATAACTTGGCCGCCATCCGGTTGGCCTCGATGTCGAAGAAGATGTCACCCCAATTCAGCGCACCCATCACGCCGTCGGTTTCGATGGCCCGCAGTTGGTCTTCGCGCGACGCCGACTTCAACGGCGGCTTGCCGAGCATCCCAAGCAGCACCGAAAAGGCGCTCAGCCGCGCCGCGCCGACCGGGTGCGCTCGCTGGGCCGCGCGGATCTCGTCGTATCGCGCTTTCATCTCGTCTAGCTCACCGGGCTCGAACCGCCGCACCTCCCAAGGCAACGTATACGCCGGTGAACGCTGAAACACATAGAGCTGCTTGGCTTCCCGGGCCACCACCGGAATGAACTGAATACCGGTCGACCCGGTGCCGATAATGCCGACCCGTTTTCCGGCAAGGTCGACGCCCTCCTTCGGCCAGCGACTGGTCCACAATGACGTTCCGGCGAAGGTGGCCATCCCGGGGATGGCAGGTTCCAGCGGCGCCGACAGGATTCCGGTCGCGGCGACGATGAACGGGGCCATGAGAGTCTGACCGGTCTCGGTTGACACCACCCACGCCACGGCCTGCTCGTCGAAGGCCATCGCGACGACCTTGGTGTCGAACTGGATATCGCGGCGAAGGTCAAGGCGATCGGCGACGAAGTTCAGGTAGGCCTCCACCTCGGGCTGGGCCGGCATCGTCTCCGTCCAGACCCATTCCTGCTGGATCTCGTCGGAGAAGCTGTACGAGTATTCAATGCTCTCGATGTCACATCGGGCGCCCGGGTAGCGGTTGTACAGCCAAGTCCCGCCGACGTTTTCGGCCATTTCCAGCACGCGGGTCCGCAGCCCGAGCTGCCGCAGCCGATGCAACGTGTACAGGCCGGAAAACCCGGCGCCGATGACCAGCACGTCGAACGACGTGTCGGCTTCAGTCGCCATCGTTACCGGTGATCTTCAGGATGGTTCGAGTCAGGTGCAGCGTTTTGATCCGCCAGGTGCCGTCCTGTTTCTCGTAGGTCTCGCGGTAGTGACCGGCGCCGTGTAATTCCTGCCCGCCGCCGAAGATGACCCAATCCTCCATCGCCCAGATGCCGGTGGCGCTCGTGGGTGAGGTGAGGGTGATCTCCGGGGTGTGGCAGTGGTGCATGGTAGCGGCGTTCTCCAGGCTGGCCAGCACCGATGGCACGAAGTTGTCGGCGCCTTCGACTGGTGGGGCGGTCATCGGGTCGGCCCCGCCGGTGGAAACCGCCATGTCCAGCTTGACCACCACATCGCTGGTGAATACGCTGCGCCAACCCTCGACGTCCTTCAAGTCGAGAAAGCGGCAGTACCGCGCCTTCAACTGCCGAATCGCTTCGAGATCGTCAGCCACCCTGTTACGCCTCCTCGACCTGAAATCTATACTGTAACGAATTTAGTATCAGGGGATTGCAGGAGGCGCCGACGTGTTGGTCCCGTTCACCTGGAAGATCACTGGATGGTTCATGGTCGGCTGGTCTCCCGAGTTTCCCGTCGGCGAGGTCCGCCCGCTGCACTATTTCGGCGAGGATCTGGTGGCCTACCGCGACGAGTCGGGTGAGCTGCATGTGCTCGAGGCACACTGCAAACACCTCGGCGCCCACATCGGCCATGGCGGCACGGTGGTCGGCGACTGCGTGCAGTGTCCCTTCCACGGGTGGCGTTGGGGACCCGACGGCACCAATCGCTACATCCCCTATCAGCCGGACCGCCCCAACCGCGCGCTGCGGTTGCGGGTGTTTCCGGTCCGCGAGCAGTACGACTGCGTGTTCATCTGGCATCAGCCCGACGGGAAAGAGCCGCAGTGGGAGATGCCCGACATCTTTCGCAAGTTCCCGCAATTCGAAACCGATCCGGGCGCGTATTACCGGGCTTATCCGGAGTTCTCCCGGCGCGCGGAGCGCGAACCGGTCCATCCGCAGATCGTGGCGGAGAACGCCCCGGACAGTGCGCATTTCGAGTATGTGCATCACGCGACGGTGACGCCGCGGGTGCTGGATTGGAAGATCGTCGAGCACGAATGGCAGTTCGTTGCGGGTTGGCCCGATGCGAGCAGCGACAACCCCGATGATCTCGCGTTGCGGTTCCACAGCCATCTGTTCGGTCTGGGCGGGGCGATCAGCGTCTTCGAGGGTGCGCAGAATCATCGGCTGATCTTCACGTGTACGCCGGTCGATGACGAGTGCTCTGATCTGTTCTATTCGATCTGGTGGCCGCGGCTGCCCGGCGATGACTCCGACGTGCCGCAGGGCAAGCTACGCGACCTTATTGAAAAACAGTTTCTGTCAACAGTCTTCGACGATTTGGAAATCTGGCGCTACCAGAAGTACGTGGAACGTCCGCCACTGTCCAAGGTCGACGCGAAAGGATATATGGCACTGCGGAAGTGGGCGACCCAGTTCTACGAAGTGCCCGCATGACGCGCCAGCGACGATGCAGAGCGAAGCGATGCGGAGGAGCGGCGCCATATGACTAAGCTGGCGGAACTCGCTGCGCCCGAGCACACTGCGATCGTCGCCCAGGAGTGCCAAGGCGCGGTCATCGGCCCGAACGCGGGGCTAGCGGTGCTTGCCAAAGAAGCCCGCCGCGTCGCCTTACCCAACATCACCCGCCTGCTGCCGGTGGCTCGGGCAGCGGGCGTGCACATCGTGCACTGCTTGGTGCAGCGACGGCCCGACGGGCTCGGCTCCAACCACAACGCCAAGATCTTCGCCGTCGGGCGCGGTAGCGTCGACGTCACTCCCGGCACGCCCGGAGCGGCCGTGCTACCCGAGTTAGGCCCTGAGCCAACCGATCTGGTCCTGAGCCGGTGGCACGGCGTCGGCCCGATGGGCGGCACCGACCTGGACGCGGTGCTGCGGAACCTCGACGTGTCCACGATCGTCGTGGTCGGCGTTTCGCTGAACATCGCGATCCCCAACCTCGTCATGGACGCCGTCAACGCCGCCTATCGCGTCATCGTGCCGCGCGACGCCGTTGCCGGCATACCCACCGAATACGGCGAGGCCATCATCGACAACACGCTGTCTCTGCTCTCGACGATCACCACGACCGAGGAGCTGCTCGAAGTATGGACTCAGCAATGACCGAGACAGCGCCCGAAGTTCGGGGTGGATTTCCAGAGCTCAGACCGGTCAACGCGCCTCCTGAGCTGGGCCGGTTCGTCGCGGCAATGCGCCGCCTGCAAGATCTCACGGTTTCGACCCGGCCGGAGGACGCGACCTGGATTACGGCGGCTGAGCAGGTGGAAAACGCGTGGGCGCTGCTGGAAGGCCATCAGGTGCCCGAAGGCCTTGCGCCGGCCGGCCGTGACCTCGAACTGCCCGGATTAGGGCATCCATTACTGCCACCGTGGACCATCGTCGACTCCGGGCCCGATGGGGTCACCATGGAAGGGCTGTTCACTCGCTCGCACGTGGGCGGCAACAATGCCGTGCACGGCGGCATGATCCCGCTGCTGTATGACTGGCACTTCGGAATGATCGTCTCGACTGCCGGCTTCTCCCCCAGCCGCACGGCCTACCTGCACGTCGACTACCGCAGCATCACACCGATCGACGAGCCGTTGACCGCGCGCGGCCGTATCAGCGAGATCGACGGTAGGAAGGTATTCGTCACCGCTACCATGACAGCGGCCGACGGCACGCTACTCACCGAGGCTAACGGCCTGATGGTCCGTCTACTCCCGCACCAGCCCTGAGAGGCCTGATGTCGACCACCGCAACACAATTCACCGTGCCCGCGGTCGCCGCGGCCGTCGCGGCAGTGATCCCGGACCGCGAGCTGATCATCCAAGGCGACCGGCGCTACACCTACGCAGAGATCATCGAGCGATCGAACCGTCTCGCCGCATACCTGCAGTCGCGCGGACTGGGCTGCCACACCGAGCGATCAGCGCTTGCCGGCCACGAGGTCGGGCAGGACTTGGTCGGCTTATATGCCTACAACGGAAACGAGTTCGTCGAGGCGTTGCTGGGTGCCTTCGCGGCTCGCGTCGCCCCGTTCAACGTCAACTTCCGCTACGTCAAGAGCGAGTTGCAGTACCTGCTCGCGGATTCCGGTGCGACGGCGCTGATCTACCACGCCGCGTTCGCGCCGCGGGTCGCCGAGGTGTTGCCGGACCTTCCCCAGTTGCGCGTGCTTATTCAGATCGCCGACGACTCGGGTAACCCACTGCTCGACGGCGCCGTCGACTACGAGAGGGCCATCGAATCCGCCCCGGCGGCCCCGGCGGTGGAGCACTCGCCCGACGATCTGTACGTGCTCTACACCGGTGGCACAACGGGAATGCCGAAAGGCGTGCTGTGGCGTCAACACGACATCTTCATGACGTCGTTCGGCGGACGAAATATCATGACCGGCCAGCCCTTTGGCTCCGTCGACGAGATCGTGGCAGCGGTGGCCGCGGCGGCCGGGGCGCCCAACAACAAGTTGATGATTCTGCCGCCACTGATCCACGGCGCGGCCCAGTGGAGTGTGATGACGGCGATCACGACCGGTCAGACCGTCGTCTTCCCTTCTGTCGTCGATCATTTGGACGCCGACGACGTTGTCCGCACGATCGAGCGGGAGAAGGTGATGACCGTGACGGTGGTCGGCGACGCGATGGCGCGGCCGTTGGTCGCCGCCATCGAGAAGGGCATCGCGGATGTGTCGTCGTTGGTCGTGGTCGCCAACGGCGGGGCGCTGCTGACTCCGTTCGTCAAGCAACGCCTGATCGAGGTTGTGCCAAACGCCATCGTCGTGGACGGCGTCGGGTCATCGGAGACCGGTGCGCAGATGCACCACATGTCGATGTCAGGAGCGGTGTCGACGGGCACCTTCAACGCCGGACCGGATACGTTCGTGGCGGCCGAAGATCATGGCTCGATCCTGCATCCGGGTCACGACGGCATGGGCTGGCTCGCCCAGCGGGGCTACGTGCCGCTCGGCTATAAGGGCGACGCGGCGAAGACCGCGGCCACCTTTCCCATCATTGACGGCGTGCGTTATGCGGTTCCCGGTGACCGGGCACGCCATCGCGCAGACGGCGTAGTCGAGTTGCTGGGCCGTGATTCGGTCACGATCAACTCCGGCGGCGAGAAGATCTTCGTCGAGGAAGTCGAAACCGCGATCGCGTCGCATCCCGCGGTGGCCGACGTGGTCGTCACCGGACGGCCCAGCGAGCGGTGGGGCCAGGAGGTAGTTGCCGTCGTCGCGCTCGCCCAGGGCGCACGCGCCGATGCCGGCGAGCTGACCGAACATGCCGCGAAAACCTTGGCCCGCTACAAACTTCCGAAGGCGGTTGTCTTCCGGGCGGCCATCGAGCGCAGCCCGTCCGGAAAGGCCGACTACCGGTGGGCGCGCGAGCAAGCCGTGGGAGGAGATAGCCATGAGTGACGACGACGTCCGGGTCGCCTTACGGCGCCACTGGGAAGCCTCCGACGCCAACGACTTTGCGACGGAGCACCAGATCTACCGCGACGACGCAGTTCTCGACTATCCGCAATCGGGTGAGCGCATCCGAGGCCGAGCCAACATCCAGGCGTCGCGCACCGCCCAGCCGAACCTGAAACGCTTCACCGTGCGACGCATGCTCGGCGGCGGCGACCTGTGGATCAGCGAACTCGTCATGACCTATGACGGACAACCGTCGTACGTGGTCAGCATCATGGAATTCGACGGCGAACAAGTGGTCCACGAGACGCAATACTTCGGCGACCCGTTCGAGCCGGGGCCGTCTCGCGCTCAATGGGTCGAACGAATGGATTGATCGATCCTGCGGAGGGTCTGACGATTGGGTAACCGGGTACGAAGCGTCAGTCGATGTAAGGAGAATCAGATGAGCGACGGTAGTGATTTCAACGAGCGCAACATAGCGGAGTTCCGCGCCAACCACGGTCGCGTCGGAGGCCCGTTCGAGGGGGCGCCGCTTGTCCTGTTGCACACCGTGGGTGCACGCAGCGGGGAGCCGCGAACCAACATCATGATGTACCTCGCCGACGGCGAACGGTATCTGGTGTTCGCCTCGGCCAATGGTGTCGACAATAACCCCGCCTGGTACTGGAACCTGAAGGCCAACCCCGACACCTTCATCGAAGTCGGCGACGACATCGTCGACGTGCATGCCACCGAGCTACACGGTGCCGAACGGGACGCCAAATACGCGGTACAGGCTGAGCGCTATCCGGGATTCGCCGAGTACGAGCGCAAGACGTCGCGGACCATCCCGGTCGTCGCCCTCACGCCGACCGGTGCGGCCAAGCCGCGCGAATGAAGCCCCTGCGGTTCCCGCGCCTCCGATAGCAGTACGCCATGCCCACCGCGTGGGTCTACGCTCGAGGAGGCGCGAGGAAAGGTACGCGATGTTCGCAGCGTTCGGATTCGAAACCCTCGGCGTAGTCGTCGGCGATATGTACTTCATCGACCCGGACCCGCTCGCCGGTCAGGAAACCCCGGAACGGGGAGTCAGATTGGAACTCCGCCTGGTCGAACGGGCCGAGCCGCAGGGTTCGATGTACGCCGGCGTCCCGATCGCCTTCACCCGCCCGGTGTGGCGGGTGGACCTTTTCGGATCAACAGAGAGTCCGCCCGGGACGCTGGACCGGGCCCATCACCACCCCCGCTTCAACGGTTGGGAACCCAGCCGCCGGCACTTCGTCGCCGAGTTGTCAGCCGACCCGCTGTCCTGGCTGGCCGATCAGCTGGCCGACCCGGACGCCGTGCTGGCCCGGGCAGGCTTCGATGCGGATGAGATCGCCACAGCCGATAAGGCCGGGCTCGCCGCGGCGGGCCCAGAGATTGTCGCCGCAGTGAAACGGATGCTCGACGGCGTCCGGGACGGCGAATTGGCCCCGGCCCCCGCCGAGCTGGTTGCTGCCGCTCGGACCGGCTGGCTCTAGGTGTGAACACCTAGCGGGGTTCGGGCCATGGCCAGCAGATCCAGCTGCCAGAAATTCTCAATACCTTGCGTGCGAAGGTCGCTAACTCGGCGATGCTGGTTTGAGACGAGCCTTCCGGGGCGACACGCTTGGCAATCTCTCGAATTGTGCGGCGTCCGTCGACAAGCTGCACGAATGGCAACTGATCGGCCCGCAGCCCCATCCGTCCGTGTGGCATCACGACGGCTGTACCAGACACACCACACCCCACTCGCATGGTCGGGATGTAGTCGAGGGCTTCGGTGCTGGAGAAGCCGACGGCGTAGTTCTCGGTCGGCCGGTCGGGGCGGCACGCCACGAAGAAGTGGCATTTGGTCGTCGACTGAAGACGCTCCATCAACGACCATGCCTCGATTTGCGGCAGCGCCTTGAGAGCTGACGACAACGTGTCGGGCAATCCGAATCCGTCGTGCGGGTAATACCCGGACTTGAAGAACCACTCTTGAAAGACGAGTCCCGACGACGTGACTAAGTCGAGGCACTCCTCGACCGAATAACTGCGCTGCCGCCCATGCAGAAATGTGTCGACCACGCCGGCATCAGACCTCAAGTCCCACGCAAACTTCAGATAACTTCGTACTGGGTGGTCTGCGGGCAGCACGGCGATGGTGTCTCTTATCATTTTGACGGACGAGTCGTCTTGGCCCAGCCCTATTTGACCGAACACGGACGCCAACAGATCAACGCCGATCCGACCGTATTTTCCATAGACCATGGCGCTCACGACGCCGTCTCGCCGCAGGCAGCCGGCAAGCGCCGCCATTCCTTGCCTCGGGTCGGCCAAGTGATGCAGGACGCCGGTCGACACAACGAGGTCGAAGTCGAGTCCCAGTGCGGCTACGTCCTCGATCGGAAGTAGGTGCAACTCAAGGTTTTCCAGTCCGTGCTTATCTTTCAGATATTGCTGGTGATCCAACGACGGTTGGCTGACGTCGGTGGCCACGACTTTCGCCGACGGGTTGGTGAAGGCGAAGCACGCCGCCTGGTTGGTGCCGCAGCCGGCGACGAGAATATCCATCTCGGCGTTGTATTCGCGGTCGGGCCAGTAGATCAGATGCGCATGCACTGGGTCGATCCAGTCAAAATTGGCTACGTTCCACTCTGCGAGGTCGCCGATCGGCTCTGGATACAGCCACTGCTGATACTGACGCGCAACCACATCGCTGCGTGGGTCGGTTCCCAACTTGCCGCCCCCTCGCTTTGTGGAATCCGGTCAGCGCGCACCTACACAGTCGCGCCTACACACACGGTAGGAACGCTTGGATTCGCCACAACCAGTGGCCCCACTTTCAGGTCTGACGCAGACGGCTAAGCGGAGCCGTGGCGGCCGCAAACCAGCGACCGCCGTAGACCGTGCCTATCACCTCGATCTCGTTGAGGCGGCGCGCATCTATGGTTGTGTGAGTTCTGGACGCAGGATGGTGAAGGGGAAGATCTGCGACTGCGTCGGGAGTTCGTATGGTGAAGGACACATCCCGACAGGAAAGCGAGGCATCCCGATGACCGCAGATTTGCCTGACCAGGCACTTGAACTGCGTTCGCTGGTGACGTCGCATGGCACGCTCGAACTCTCGCTGCACGACGTACCGGTTCCATCGCCCACCGGTAATGAGGTGCTGGTCCGCGTGGAAGCCTCGCCGATCAACCCGTCAGACTTGGGCGTCCTCATCGCCGGCGCGGACATGTCCACCGCGACGACGACGGGCACGCCGGAGCGCCCAGTCGTCACCGCAACGTTGAGCGAGGCGGCACTGGAGGGGCTTTCGGCGCGAGTCGATAAGCCGCTTCCGGTGGGTAATGAGGGCGCGGGCGTCGTCGTGGCCGCCGGGTCGTCCTCTGCGGCCCAGGCCCTTGTCGGCAAGTCAGTGGCGATCGCTGGTGGCGGAATGTACGCGCAGTACCGAGCGGTTGATGCTTCGGCGTGTCTTGTGCTGCCCGAGGGGACAACGCCAAAGGATGGGGCGTCGTCCTTCGTTAATCCTCTGACTGCCCTCGGAATGCTGGAAACCATGCGCCGCGAAGGTCATTCAGCCCTCGCGCATACGGCTGCGGCGTCGAATCTCGGCCAGATGCTCGTCAAGCTCTGCATCAAAGATGGTGTGCCGCTTGTGAACATCGTCCGCAAGCCCGACCAAGAGGAGCTGCTGAGATCGCTTGGCGCCGTTCATGTCTGCAACTCGGCCTCGCCGACGTTCTCGGGCGACCTCGTCGCGGCCCTCAAAGCGACGTCCGCGACGATCGCGTTCGACGCCACGGGTGGCGGCACGCTCGCGAGTCAAATCCTCAGTGGGATGGAGCAAGCCGCCAACGCGACCGCGAAGGAGTACTCACGCTACGGATCGACCGTGCACAAGCAGGTGTACATCTACGGCGGACTGGACACCCGTCCGACCACGCTCACGAGAAACTTCGGCATGGCGTGGGGTGTCGGAGGTTGGCTACTGACCCCGTTCCTGCAAAGCATCGGGGCCGAAGGTTTTGGCAGGCTCCGAGCGCGTGTGGCTGCGGAACTGACCACGACGTTCGCAAGCACCTACACCCGGGAAGTATCACTGGCCGGAATGCTCAGACCCGACGCGTTCCATGCCTACGTCAAGCGGGCCACCGGGGAGAAATTCTTGGTAACTCCCTGGTCAGCCGCCGGATAGGTGTGCCTTTGTTGCACGTGTTAGGTCGTCGGCGAGGATCTCGGGCTCGCCCGCGAACAAGCCGTCCAGCGCAAGTCGGGCGACGACCGCAGGATCGGTCTTTTGATCTGCAGGCGCGAAGGCGGCCATATCGGTGTCCATGTAGCCCACGTGCACGGCGGTGACGCTGATGCCGCGAGGCGCCAGTTCCTGCCTGATCGCATCGGTCATCGCCCACGCGGCTGCCTTTGCTGCCGAATAGGCGCCGGAGGCCGGAGCATGCAGCCAGGACAACACCGACAGCATGTTGAGGATCGCTCCCCCACCGTTGTTTTCGATGATCGGCGCGAAGGTGCGGATGACATCCAGCGTGCCGAAATAGTGCGTCTCCATCTCTAGCCGCACGTCCTCGATCGGTCCAGCCAACAGCGACGCGCGCGTCGAGGTACCCGCATTGTTGACGAGCACGGTGACGTCGCTGGCCGCGTCCGCTGCGCGACGCACTGAGGCCGGGTCGGTGATGTCCAGTTGGATGGGTTCGACGCCGGACACGTCAATCGTTTCGGGTCGGCGGGCGCCGGCGTAGACCTTCGCTCCCCGGTCGACTAGTTGAACGGCGAACCGCTTACCCAGTCCCCGGTTGGCGCCGGTGACCAGAGCGACGACCTGGTCGTTGTTCATCGTGGTCTCCTTCGAGTAGTCGGGGGACTGATACGTTCCCAACACGCATTGTCTCGTAGCGATCGCGTCTAATCAGCTCAGCCGTTCGATGATGGTGGCGTTGGCCATGCCACCGCCCTCGCACATCGTCTGCAGGCCGTAGCGTCCCCCCCGCTGTTCCAAGGCGTTGACGAGCGTGGTCATGATACGGGCACCGCTAGCGCCGAGCGGGTGACCGATAGCGATAGCATCGCCATTGACGTTCGTCTTGGCCAGGTCGGCCCCGGTGTCGCGCGCCCAGGCCAACACGACGGGCTTGCGGCGAGGCCATCGGGCATTCGAAGGGTTGCCGAAATCCTATGCGGTCGCGGGGACGAGGGCGCTAATGTCTTCGCCTTGAAGGAGTTTCACGGTCAGCGAGACGTCGAAGTAATCCGTCCAGCGGATGATCTTCCCGCTTTCGCCGACCACGAAGGTACCCATCACTGGGACTGCTGGCTTGCTGCCATCCGGTGCCTGGATGTAGTCGAGGCGCTCGGTCAGCACCACTGGTCCGTCGCTGGCCATGTTCACGATTTCAAAAGCGTAGGCATCGGGGAACATTGCGAACTGCGCCGCCATGTTCTCAACAATGGCATCCACGCCGTTCGACGCTGGCATGCCGACATTCTGATAGACAGCGTCGTCGGCAATCAGCGGTCGCAGCGCTTCTGCGTCGCGTCCCTCCATCAACGCGCAGAACTTGCGGACGACATCGACAGGTGCAGACATATCGCGGAACCTCCACGTCAGGCCGGAATGAATAGGTATAACCTACAGGCTGTATGTGACATCCGGACTGTATGTGACCTCCGCACTGTATGCAATAGGCTGGCGCGGTGGCGCTTGACGATGAGGCCCTGAGTACGAAGGCGCGCCGGGCGGCGCAGGCAGAAGCCACTCGTGCCGCACTCGTCGCTGCCGCTCGACGGCTGTTTGTCGAAAAGGGCTATCACCGCACGGGCACCGAAGAAGTCGTTGCAGAGGCTGGTGTCGGCACCCGTGGTGCGCTCTATCACCACTTCGCGGATAAGCAGGCGCTATTCGAAGCGGCTTTCCTCGCAGTCGAAGAGGACCTGGTCATCGAGGCCGCAAAAAACCTTGCCGACCCTGCGAAAGGCGCGCTAAACCAATTGCGGCAGGGCCTAATTGGCTTCCTGGATGCATCGCTCACTCCTCATGTTCAGCGGATATTGTTGATCGACGGGCCAGCCGTGCTCGGTTGGGTCAAGTGGCGTGAATTGGAAAGCCGCTACGGACTTGGGGCCATCCGCGCCATGCTTGAACGTGCCATCGACGAAGGCGACCTTGCGGTGAATCAGCCCACTGACGCTTTGGCGCACCTCCTACTCGCCGCTGCCGACGAAGCCGCCCTGTTCATCGCGAACGCACCCGATCAGCGTGCGGCGCGCGACCAAGGAGTGCGGGCGCTGAACGCCCTGCTCGATGGGCTCCAAGTCAAGTAGTGCGATCGACTATCAACAGAAAGCCCCCCACGCCGATGAGGCGCGGGGGGCTCTGTCGCTGTGTTGACTCTTCCTAGCTCAGGCGCTCGATGATGGTGGCGTTGGCCATGCCGCCGCCCTCGCACATCGTCTGCAGGCCGTACCGACCACCGCGCTGTTCGAGCGCGTTGACCAGCGTGGTCATGATGCGGGCACCGCTGGCCCCCAGCGGGTGGCCGATGGCGATCGCGCCACCATTGACGTTGGTCCGCCCGAGGATGTTGGTTTGCTCCCTATCTACATCCTTCGCCCAGGCCAGCACCACAGGCGCGAACGCCTCGTTCACCTCGAACAGATCGATATCGGCCAGCGTCAGACCGGCACGATGCAGGACCTTCTCGGTGGCGGGGACGACGCCAGTCAGCATGTAGAGCGGGTCCGAGCCCACCACCGTCGCGGTGTGAATCCGGGCCAACGGGCGCAGGCCAAGTTTCTTGGCGGCCTCGCTGCTGGTGATCAAGACCGCGGCGCTGCCGTCGGAGAGCGGCGACGAGTTTCCCGGCGTGATCTCCCAATTGATCTGCGGGAAGCGGGCTTGGACCGCCGGGTCGTAGAAGGCCGGCTTGAGCCCGGCCAGGGTCTCGACGGTGGTACCGGGCCGGATGATTTCGTCGGTGCTGAGCCCGGCGATCGGGGCCAACTCGTTGTCGAACAGTCCTTCTTTGGTGGCCAGCGCCGCTTTTTCGTGGCTGGCAGCCGAGAATTCGTCGAGTTCGGTGCGGGAGAAACCCCACTTGGCGGCGATCAGTTCGGCACTGATGCCCTGCGGCACCAGCCCTTCGGGGTAGCGCCGGGCCATGTCCTCGCCAAATGGGTTGCTGCCCGGCAGCACCGAGCTGCCCATCGGGACGCGGCTCATCGACTCCACACCGGCGGCGATCACCACGTCGTAAGCGCCGGAGACGACGCCTTGGGCGGCGAAGCTGATGGCCTGCTGGCTGCTGCCGCACTGCCGGTCAACCGTGGTGCCGGGAACCGACTCTGGGAAACCCGCGCCGAGCAGGGCATTACGCGCGATGTTGACCGCCTGGTCGCCCACCTGTGTGACGGCGCCGGCAATGACATCGTCGACCTGGCCGGGTTCCACGCCGGCGCGCTGCACCAGCTCGCGCAGGCTGTGGGCCAGCAGGTCTGTCGGTAGCACGTCGTGCAGTGCGCCGCTCGCTTTGCCCTTGCCGACGGGCGTGCGTACCGCGCCCACGATGACGGCGTCTCTACCTTGATATGCCATGACTCCTCCTTGAGCCGATGCTAAGTATCTCTAGCTATACCCAACTAAACACCTAGGTATAGTAAGGGCAACCCAGATCGGAGGTGATTTGCATGACACTTCTTCAGGGAGCGTTGGCCGATCGTGACGCCTGGTCGGCCGTCGGCCAGTGCTCGATCGAGAAGACCATAGAGGTCGTTGGCACTAAATCCGCAATGCTGATCATGCGCGAGGCGTACTACGGCACTACCCGCTTCGACGACTTCGCCCACCGGGTGGGCATCACCAAGGCCGCCACCTCGGCGCGGCTGTCCGAATTGGTCGAACTCGGGCTACTGACGCGGCGGCCATACCGCGAGCCGGGCCAGCGCACCCGCGACGAATACGTGCTCACCCAGGCCGGCATCGATTTCATGCCGGTGGTGTTCGCGATGTTCGAGTGGGGGCGGCGTCACCTGCCTGGCCACAACCGACTGCGCCTCACTCACCTGGATTGCGGCGCCGAAGCTACGGTGGAAATCCGTTGCGCCGCAGGCCATCCGGTACCGTCGGATGAGCTCGGCGTGCGGCTGGTCAAACGGAGTTCGCGCCGCGACGCCTGAGTCGACGCTGGGCACGCGGCCGTGCCGCCCGGAGGCCGCATAGGTTACGGCGGCCGGCCCCGCCGATGTAGGCTACTGTAATATTTACAGTACGATCGTGTAGCGGGGACGGAGACGCTGTGGAAAGTCAAGTTCAGGACGCTGCCGTCAACGCCGCCTTGCCTGCCGACTTCATCCGTGACCCGTACCCGTACTTCGCTCAGAAGCGCAACGAGGCCGGCGTGTTCCACGGAACGGTCGTCGACTACTCGAAGACCCCCGAATCGCTACGTCCCAAAAACTCCTTCGCCGCCATGTCGTTCGACGCGGTCAACAAAGCGTTCCGCGACGGTGAGGTATTCGGCTCCACGTACTACGACAACACGATCGGCCTGTTCATCGGTCCTAGCATCCTGGCGATGGAGGGCAAGAAACACCGCGAACACCGCAATCTGGTGTCGGCGGCGTTCAAGTCCAAGGCGCTTGCGCGCTGGGAACCGGCGATTGTGCGACCGATCTGCAATGCGCTGATCGACGAGTTCATCGACGCCGGCGAAGCCGATCTGGTCCGGAACTTCACCTTCGAGTTCCCCACGCGGGTCATCGCCAAGCTGTTGGGCCTGCCGGCCGAGGACCTGCCCGAGTTTCGCCGACGCGCTGTGCAATTGATCAACTACACCGTTAAGTACGAGCGCGCCTTCGAAGCCTCAGCGGCGCTGAAAGATTATTTCCTCGACAAGATCGAGCAACGCAAGGCCAACCCGACCGACGACATCATCGATGATCTGGTCACCGCAGAGATCGATGGTGAAAAGCTCAGCGACGAAGCCATTTACTCTTTCCTGCGACTGTTGCTGCCGGCCGGGCTGGAAACCACCTACCGGTCATCGGGCAACCTGCTGTTTTTGTTGCTGACCCACCCGGACCAGTTCCACGCGGTGCAAGCCGATCACGAGCTGATCGCGCAGGCGATCGAAGAGGGGCTGCGCTTCGAGACACCACTGACCACCGTGCAGCGGTTCGCCACCGAAGACACCGAGCTCGAGGGGGTCAGGATTCCCGCGCGGTCGGCAGTTGATCTGTGCATCGGCTCGGCGAATCGCGACGAGCAACGGTGGGAAAGCGCGGGGGAATTCGACATCTTCCGCAAGCACCTGCCGCACATCTCCTTCGCGGCCGGTGAACACACGTGCTTGGGTCTTCACCTCGCCCGGATGGAGACCCGGGTCGCGCTCGAATGCCTCCTGAGTCGGGTGACCAACGTCAAGCTCGTCACCGATGAGGACCCGCATATTTACGGCCAGCCCTTCCGGTCGCCGAATGCGCTTCCGGTGACATTCGACGGCAAGTAGGTTCCAAAAATGGTCAAGGTGATGGAGGGCTTTCGGGTCCTGGAAGTTGCGCAGTTCACGTTCGTCCCGGCAGCAGGCGCCATCCTCGCCGACTGGGGCGCGGACGTCCTCAAGGTCGAGCACCCGGTTCGCGGCGATACCCAGCGCGGCTTTCTCAACATGGGTGGCATCCAGGTCAACCCGGACCGGCATCCGCTGATGGAGCATCCGAACCGGGGCAAGCGCAGCGTCGGAATCGACGTCTCTACGCCGGGCGGCCAGGAAGTGCTCTACGAACTCGCCAAGACCTCCGACGTCTTCCTGACCAACTACAAGCCCGGGCAGCGCCAGAAGCACAAGTTCGACGTAGAGCACATCCGCGCGGCGAACCCGAACATCATCTACGCCCGTGGTTCCGCATACGGCGACAAGGGCGCCGAGCGCGACATCGGTGGCTACGACGGGACGGCGTTCTGGACCCGCAGCGGCATCGGCTACGCCCTGACGCCCGAGGAGTTGGGCGGCGCACTGGGACAAGGCATTCCCGCGTTCGGCGATTCCATCGGCGGCATGTTCATCGCCGGCGGCATCTCGGCTGCGCTGCTGCATCGCGAGCGCACCGGCGAAGCCGTCGAGCTCGACGTCTCGCTGCTGAGCACGGCCTGGTGGGCCGCGGGGGCGAGCATGACGCAAGGCATGGAGACCGGCGAGGTCATGCGCACGCCCATGCCGGGCGCGATTACGGCGATGTCGGTGAACCCGTTCATGGGCAACTACCTGACCTCCGACGGCGGCACGATCAACCTGTGCATCATCAGCCCGACCGGGCTGATCCGCGACACCTTCGAGCACCTGGGCATCCCCGAAGCCGCCGACGATCCCCGCTTCTCCGAGGTGCTTCCGCTGATCCAAAATGCCAGCGCGGCAGCCGAATTGATCACGAAGGCAGTGGCCGCCAAGCCTTTCGAGTATTGGCGGCAACACCTGAAGACGATGAAGGGGCAATGGGCACCGTTCCAGAGCCTGCTCGACCTGGCCAACGACGAACAGGCCATCGCCAACGACATGATCGCCGAGGTCGAACTCGCCAGCGGCGGAGAGCCGTTCAAAGTCGTGCGCGGGCCGGTTCAGTTCAACCACGAGCCGCTGGTGACGACTCGCGCCCCGCAGGCGTCGGAGCATACCGAGCTGGTGCTGATGGAGATCGGCATGGACTGGGACCGTATCGAAGAACTCAAGCAAGCGGGAGCCATAGCGTGACCGACGACATGAACGGGGTTGCCATCATCGGAGTGGGCCTGCATCCGTTCGGGCGCTTCGAGGGCAAGTCCGCGATGGAGATGGCCGCCGACGCCATCGGGCTGGCGCTCGCAGACGCCGGCGTCGAATGGAAGGACATCCAATTCGCGGTCGGCGGCAGCTGGACGGTGGCCAACCCGGACGCAATAGTCGGGATGGTGGGCCTCACCGGCATCCCGTTCACCGATGTGTTCAATGCCTGTGCGACCGCGGCCAGCGCGACCAAGGCGTGCGCCGACGGTATCCGGTTGGGCGACTACGACATCGGCATCGCGGTGGGCATGGACAAGCACCCGCGAGGCGCCTTTACCGAAGATCCCGCGCTGGTCGGGATGCCGAGTTGGTACGCGCAGAACGGCCAATATCTCACCACCAAGTTCTTCGGGATGAAGGCCAACCGCTACCTGCACGACCACGGCATCTCCACCGACACGCTGGCCAAGGTGGCCGCAAAGAACTTTCGTAATGGCGCGTTGAACCCCAACGCTTTTCGCCGCAAAGCAATCTCCGAAGAGGCCATCCTGGCGTCGCCGGTGCTGAATTACCCGCTGACCCAATACATGTTCTGCGCTCCCGACGAAGGCGCCGCCGCGGTCGTGATGTGCCGTGCCGATATCGCACACCGGTTCACTACCAAACCCGTGTATGTCCGCGCGGTCGAAGTCCGCACCCGCCGCTACGGCGCCTACGAAGTGAACACGACGTACGCTCCGGTCGAGGAGGACGTCTCGCCGACCGTCTACGCCGCGAAAGCCGCGTTCGAGAAAGCAAGCGTTGCGCCGCAGGACGTCGACGTCATCCAGCTGCAGGACACCGACGCGGGCGCGGAAGTGATCCACATGGCCGAAGCGGGGTTCTGCGCCGACGGCGAGCAGGAGAAGCTGCTGGCCGACGGCGCCACCGAGATCGCCGGCGCAATGCCGGTCAACACCGACGGCGGACTGATCGCCAACGGCGAACCGATCGGGGCATCAGGACTGCGGCAAATGCACGAGTTGGTATGCCAACTGCGCGGCGGGGCCGGCGACCGTCAGGTCCCCGGAACTCCGCGGGTCGGATTCGCGCAGGTGTACGGTGCGCCCGGCACGGCAGCGGCAACCATCCTGACGACCTGACCGCTCACGGGTTACGAAACCTTCTTCGGCGCTGAGTAATTCGGCTTGCCCAGGCCGAGCACGTACTGCGCGATCATATTGCGGAACACCTCGAGAGTGCCGCCGTAAATCCCGACCAGCGGCGCGAAGCGATACACGTACTCCGCGGCGCCGTCATCGGCCGCGCCGTCGGTGCCGTTCGGCAGCGTCGATGCCGTGCCGAGGATGTCCATCAGGTCCGGTGAGATGTCGCGCATCGTCTGCGCCAGCGCTACCCGGCCGAAGATGCTCGGCGCGCTCAACGCCGCCTCCATCCGCGCGGTGCTGCGGCCCAGCCGGTATGCCACCGCGTCGTCGTCAATGAGCCTGCGCCCGCCTGCGTCCGGCTCGGATACCCTACCGGCGGCCTTGTCGACGGCGTCCGCCATGAAACCGGCCTGGTGCATCATGATCGACACGTCCTGCAATCCATCGGGCGCGGCGGCAACGGCGCCGTGCTCGGTGTTGAGTGGCTCCCGCAGCACCGTCCAGCCGGCGTTCACGTCACCGAGCCGGTACTTGTCGTCGACGCGCACGTCGGTGTAGTAGACGATATTGGTGCGGTCGCCGTCGATAGTGCGGATGCCCTGGATGTCGATGCCCGGGGAATCGAGCGGGACCAGAAACATGGTCAGGCTCTTGTGCTTTGGCGCCTCAGGATCGGTGTTGGTGATGAGAAAGACGTACTGGCATTTGTGCGCGCCGGTGGTGAACATCTTCGAGCCGTTGATGATCCAGCCGTCACCGTCGCGTACTGCGCGGGTCTTGCAGGTAGCGATATCGGAACCGCCTTCGGGTTCGGTGTAGCCCAGGCACAGCCTGACCTGCCCGCTGAAAACCTTCGGCACCACCTCATCGCGCAGTTCCGGCGACCCGAACTTCGCCACCGAACGCGCCACCATTGCCGTCGTCCCCCAGGTCACCCAGGGCACGTGCGCGCGACGCTTCTCCAATTCCCAGATGCGACGGTGCACCCGGGTGAACCCGCCTTCGGCATGCGGCTTCCATTCGCGTTCGAGATAGCCGGCGGCACCCAGCGCCAAATGCACATCTTCGTCAAAGTTGTCGCCGGTTTCCCGGTCTCGACGTATGACGTCATCGGTCACATGGGTTTTCAAGAAGTCGCGTGCCTCGTCGAGGAAGGAGTGATCGTCGTCGGAAAGCGTGACTCGGGAGAAATCCACTTATGCGTCCTTTCCTACACGGCTTTCGCGTTCGGCGACTATCTCCGCGATGTATTTGGCGCTCGCGCCGGGGTCTCCTCCGGCCAACGCCCACCCACGGGCACGCACCAGATACGCCGTCGCGGCCGCCTCGGCCGAAACGCCTAGACCACCTTGCACATGCACCGCCATGGTCGCGGCCTTCGCCGCTTCCTCGGCCATGAACACGAAGGCTGACGGCGCCAACTCCCGGCGCTCGTCGGGCTCGTTGTCCAAGAACCAGGCAGCGCGGCGCGCCAGATTGCGGCCGCCCTGCACGGTGATCGCAATGTTGGCCAGTGGATGAGAGATGCCCTGCAGCGTCGAGATCGGCACACCCAGCGTGTAACGGGTCTTGGCGAACTCCGCCGCGATTGTCATGGTCTCTTCGACCAGGCCGGTCAACGCCGCAGCGGTAAGCACCCGCCATTCATCCAGTGCCCGTTGGTATTGGGCTAGAGCGTCGGATCCGCTTGCCAGCACGACCCTGGTGTCGGCGGCCGCCGGGTCGACCCACGCCATCGGCAACCGGCCGATGTTGTCCACTTTGGTCGGCCGGGTATCGAAGGTCAGCCGTACCACGTCCTGGCCGTCGCGGACGATGATCTGGTCGGCGATCGATCCGGTTGGGATCAGCCGAACCCCGCTGACATTGTCGTGTTGCGGGTCGAACGCCGCGAGCTGCTTGCCGTTGACGACGTCGGATTCCGCCGAGCCGAGTCGCGCCAGCAACCGGGCCGCGCATACGTGGTCGATCCACGGCACCGGTGCCAGCGAGCGCCCGATCTCCTCGGCCACCAACGTCAGGTCGACCAGCGTCGCACCGTCGCCGCCGACGGTGTCGGGCAACGCCATGGTCGTCGCACCCATCCCGCACAGCCGCTCCCACAGGCTCTTGTCGAACCCGGATTCCTCTGCGGCGCGAACGGTTTCGATCGGGCAGTGCGTCTTGAAGAAGTCCCGGTATGCGGCCTGCAACGCCTGGTGGTCCTCGGTCAGGCTGTAGTCGAGTCTGCGCAATTCGTAACGGTCCATCAGTGCTCCTCTTGGCCCTGGAAGAAGAATTCGTGCGCGTTGTTGTGAAGATAGTTTTCAAGGACGTCGGCGGGTAGGTCCAGAGATTGAGCCTCTGGGACGACGCGGCGCATTTTTAGCACCGGCCAGTCGGAGGCATAGATCACCTTGTTTTTTCCGCGGGTCCGCATGTAGTGCAGCAGGCTTTCCGGCAGCCGCTTCGGCGACCACGCGGATGTCATCAGCCGCAGGTTGGCATATTTGATGAGCAATCGGATTGCGATGTCCCACCAGGGATCCGCGCCGTGAATCATGCAGAGCTTGAGTTCGGGGAATCGCACGCAAACCCGGTCGAGGTGAATGGGATTCTGCACCTCCCCCGGTATGGGGGGTCCGGGAATGCCGGTGTTGATGCACAGCGGTAGCTCGAGCTCGGCGCATTTGGTGTAGAGCGGATAGTAGACCGCGTCGCTTGGGGAGTACTGGCCGTCACCCCAGAAGCTGGGTCCCACAACGGCATACGCGACCGGAAGGTCGTCGACGACGGCGCTGAGTTCCCGCAGCGAGGGCATCGGCCGCAGCAGGTTGACCCCGCCCATCGCCAGCGCGAACCGATCTGGCTTAGCTTCGACGAACTTGCGCGCGGTTACCGACGGCTTCGCAAGGTTATCCATCAGCACGGCCTTACGCACACCTTGCTCGTCCATCTCGTCGAGCAACTCCGCCAAGTCGACCGGCGCGAACATCGACTCCGGTCCCTTGAAGTAGTCGTCGCGTACCTTCAGCATCCAGGTGGGCTGCTTGTCGGTCTCACCGAAGTGCACGTTCACCAGGCAATCAATTACTGGGCTTGCGTTCATGTCGACATCGGCGCCTTTTCTGTCACTTGGGTTTTCGCCCACCGGTAATCGGCCTTGCCATTGCCCAGGCGATGGATATGGTCGACGAAGATGAACTCCTTGGGCGCCTTGAACCGTGCCAGCTGCGATGTGCAATGCGTGTTCAGCAACCTGAGTACCGCGTCGGCTCCATCGCGCAGTTCGACCAACGCGACCAGTTCTTCGCCCCAACGATCACTGGGGCGGCCCACCACCAACGCATCGGCGACCGCCGGATGCGCGCGCAATACTTCTTCGACCTCTTCGACGAATACCTTTTCGCCGCCGGTGTTGACCACCAGCGAATCGCGACCGTACAGGCGCAACGTGCCGTCCTCCTCGAGGCTGGCGCGGTCGCCGGAGATCACCACCCGCTTACCGTCGACTTCGGGAAAGGTTTTACGGGTGGCATCGGGATCATCGAAGTATCCGAGCGGGATTCGTCCTTGCCTGGCAGACCAGCCCACTTCGTTCTCGCCAGGCCGAAGGAAATGGCTGTAATCTTCGGCAAGGACCAGGCCGCCCTCGCGCAGCGTAAAGGTGTCGGTCCGGCTGTCGTGTCGGCTGTGCCCGAATCCCATGTTTCCGGTTTCCGACGAGCCGTATCCGTTGATGAGAGTTAGGTGAGGTATCAGTTCCAGCAGCGCCGCCTGATACTTCGGATTGGTCGCGGCACCTCCAGTTCCGATCGCGTTGAGCGAGGACAAATCGTAGTGGCCGCGCCGCAACTCCTCAACCAGGGGTGCGGCGTACGCGTCCCCGACCATCGTCATCATGCCGACCTTCTCGCGCTCGGCCGTCTCCCATACCGACCGCGGATCGAGCTTTTTGCTGGTGTCGTAGAGCACCACGGTGGCGCCAGCCACGATTGCCGCGAACGCCGTCCACATACCGGCAGCGTGCATCAGTGGTGAGACGGCGAACCACGGCGGGCGCGCCCCGCGAACTTTGTCATGGATCTCCTGCGCTGAGCCATGATCGGCGCCCACCATCGACGAGACGTAGATGTCGGACTGGCGCCAAAGCACGCCCTTGGGTCGACCGGTGGTGCCACCCGTGCAGATCATCAGCAGGTCATCGGGCAACCCAGTCACGTCGCGGTCGTTATTCCCTTGGGCCAGCGCGTCGTCCAACGACACCGCGCCTGGCAAATCCGGCACCGCACTGCCGTCTTCGACGGATATCAGCAAGTCGGCGCCGTCAGGCGGAAACACATCGGCGAACTTCGCCCCGAGGGACTTGTGGTAGATGACAGCGCGCGGCCGCACGTACTCGAGCAGTTCCTGGACCTCACGCGGTGTGTAGTTGTAGTTGACATTTACCGGCACGGTACGTGCTTTCAGGCAGCCGACGACCATGTCGACATAGAGGTCGTTGTGCATGACAAGGGCGACGCGGTCCTGCCCGCATTCCCAGTTCTGCAGACCGGGCCGTTCCTGATGCGCACCAAAGCGCCTGCCCGCGAGGAAGTTCGCCAGCCGACGGGTGCGGTCCGCCGCCTCTGCGAATGTCCTGCGACGATCACCGCAGACCGTCATCGCCCGGTCGGGGATGATCTCGGCGATCGCGTCCAGGACGGCCCCTATGGTCCACTCGCTCATGGGTGTGCGCGGCCTGAGGAGTTCAAGCGGCCGACCCGACCTTGACGTCCAGCAAATCTAATGCGTTGTCGCGCATCACCTTTCGGATATCGGCGGCACTGAAGCCGACCAGCTCCTCGGTGAACGACGCCGGGTCCTCCAGGCCTTCGCCATGCGGCCAGTCCGATCCGAACAGAATCTTGTCGACACCGATGACCGAAGCCAACTCCGGCAAGTCGTCCTCGTAGTAGGGCGCGATCCAGACGTTGTTGCGCAGCTGCTCCACCGGGTCCTCGGGGAACAGGCTCGGGTGATTGTTGGCGGCCTTCTTCAGCCGCTTGACCAGCCGGTGCACGAAGTACGAACCGTTCTCGATACTGACCGCCTTCAACCGCGGGTGACGGGTGAACACTCCATGGACGATCATCGAGGCCATCGTGTCGTGAATCGCACGGTCGTCAACAAGCACCTGGTCCAACGGATTTGAACCACCAAACCCCTCGAACGTCGACTTGCCACCCCACATTGCGGCTACTTGAAGATAGCCGCTGTCACTCAAATGGAAGCCCACCGGAACCCCCGCTTCGGCCAAGGTGGCCCACACCGGATCGTGCAGGGGGTCGCCCAACGACCGCGGCTTGACCACACCGGGCACCGGAGCCGGTCGCACCAATATCAGCTTCGCGCCGCGCCCCAATACGAATTCCACCTCTTCGAGGGCCTTGGCGGGATCGGCCAGCGAAATAATGGGCGCCGCAATGATGCGGTGGTCGGGTCGGTCGAAGCCCCAGTCCTCATCGAGCCACAGGTTGAACGCGTGCAGCGACGCCATCGTCGCCTCGACATCGTGCTTGAGCGCTTCCTCGACGCCACATGCGAACGTCGGCAACATGAACACGGTTTCGATGCCCTGAGTCTCCATCACCGTGATGCGGGCGTCGCGATTCTGGTATTCGGGATGCGCCTCGAGTCGCTCGACCTTCATCAGCGATGCAGGGTCGACGCCGTCCGGAATCTCCCCACGGAACAGCAAATCCAGACACCCGGGCACGATGATCGGGTCGAATGTCGGGTTGGGGATGAATCGGTTGACCCGGTCGCCGATGACCGCCTGGGTGTGCTTACCGTCGCTGAAGATCTGCACGCCACGTCGGCGGAATTTCTTGTCCAAATGCCGGGTGAAGGCGTCCAGCGGTTCGTAGAAGTGATTGTCGACGTCGATCGCCTTATAGCCCAAGTTGCCCATAGTCGTCCTTTCCGCTACCGCGAGAGTCGTTGGTGGCCAGTGTCGAAGCGCGCAGCCCGGGAAAACTCGGCGTTCGCTTGTCCAGGAAGCTGGTGATCCCTTCGATCACATCGGGTCGTTGCAGCGACTCGTGTAGCAAGGCTTCGGCCCGCGAACTCGCTTCCACCACCTCGCGCATGGCATCACCGTAGGTCTGTCGCTTGATGATGGCCATGGATGCCGGCGAGCAGTTTTGAGCGACGTCTTCGGCGTAGTCCATGACGCGCTTCATCAGCTGTTCGGGCGGGACCACTTCTTTGACCAGCCCCAGTTCTGCCGCCTCGCCGGCGAGGAAGGTTCGGCCGCTCAACAAGAGATCGAGTGCGACGCCCCATCCCGTCAGGCGCGGAAGTATCCAGGAGGCGCCGTATTCCGCAATCAGGCCACGACGCGCGAATGACGCGGCGAACTTGGCTCCCGCAGCGGCGAACCGTATGTCGCACATCAGCGCCTGCGTCAGGCCGATACCGACACACGATCCGTTGATGGCCGCGATGACCGGTTTGGCCAGCGTCGTCAAATGATAGGGCTGCCGGTCCCCGACGAGACTGGCCAGTTTGCCCTCGTCGGTCTTTTCAATCGACTGAGCGACGCTCCCCATCGAACCCAGCTGAGCGCCCGCGCAGAATGCCTTGCCGCGACCGGTCAATACGATCACCCGAACGGCCGGGTCCTCTTCGGCGCGGTCGAGTCCCGCGTAAAACGCGGTGGCGATGTCACCGCCCCAGGTGTTGAGTCGATCAGGCCGGTTCAACGTCAGCACCGCGACACCGCTCGCGGTCACCTCATAGATGACTGCCTCGTCCTGGGTGGGGTCGGCGACGACGTCGTCGGCGGTGTTCATCTGCGCCGTTCCTCCCTTTACTCAGCCGGCAATTTCAGCGGAGTTTGTATCCATACTGTATACCTATCGGTACAGCATTCCGCAACTGCCGCCGCTCGCCTCGCAATGCGCCGCGAACAGCCGAAATTCACTGCCCGACACGTGCTGTCAACGCCATCGGTGAGGCGTCGACAAGCCCGAGCCGCCGATAGGCGTCTTCGATCTGAGTCTTGGCTTTCGGCGGCAACTCTGCTTGCGGCGGCCGGGAATGCGGATAGGCACCGATGGGCAGGCCGAGAACCGACGCGGCGTACTTGAACGCGCCGCCCCAGTGGGTGAAGTAATCGGCCCGACCCGGATAGCAGGTGAACCACGATCCGAGGTCGATCTCCAGCTGGTCGAGACCCGATTCACGGCCGTAATCCATCGCCTCGATGAGCTTGCCGTCGCACACCAGGTCCCAATATTCCGAGAGCAGCGGCCGCTGAGGGGTTTCGAACAGGTAGCCGGCAGTGCCCAGCTGGGCCGGGCAGACGATCCCGTGGCGCAGCCACCCGGCGCGGTACACGGTTTTCTCGCATTCCCAGATCACCAGGTCGGGCGCCAGCTCATGCAGCAGGCGGCTGTTCGCCGGGCGGAAGGCGCCCTCCTTCGTCGCGCAGACCGCGGGCACCTCGTCGCAGATCCGCGCGCCTTCGGCCGCCGTCAGCACATATCCCGACGAAGGTGAATTGAACATGCCCAGTGCGATATCCGTGCGCTGACCGATGTACTTGAAGAACCGCAGCACGCCTTCGCCACCGTGAGCCTCCATCATCGGCGTCTGGATGTAGGCGATGTCGGCGCCGGCGTGCTGGGCATGCAGAGTCAGCTCCAGGCAGTCCTTGGCCGACATGGCGGCCGTGCAGGCCTGCACCACGACCTCGGGGTTGACGGCTCTGCCTTCCTCGATCGCTATCTCCAGCAAGCGCTTTCGCTCGTCGAGCGTCAGCGACCAGAACTCGGCGAGGCCGCTGGTGCACCACAACATCGGGTGACCGAGATCGCCGACGCAGTAACGAATCAGCGTCCGATAGGCGTCCCAGTCGATGTCGTCACCGTCGGTGCCGCAAAACGGGGTGTACAGCGAATCGCCGATTCCCCGCAATGCGCTGCGCGCCCAAGCGCGTGCCTCGCGTGCCGTGGCCATCATCGACTCCTTCCCAGTCGGCGATCGTCAGGTGAAGTCCGAACCGCCGTCGACGTTGATGTTTGCTCCGGTCATATACGAGTTGCGGCGCGACGCCAAAAACGCCACCACTGAACCCATTTCGTCGGGTAGCCCGGCCCTTGGCATATGGGCTGGATGCCCGAAGTGCTTGGCGATGGCGTCCATCAGCGCGTAGGGATCGTCACCGTCGACCCCAACCGACTTGGCCCAGCCGACCAGCGACTCGGACGCGATGCTGCCCGGGGAGACCACGTTGACCATGATCTCGTCCTTGGCCAGCAACAGCGACAAGTTTTTGGAAATGCTCGTCAGCGCCGCTTTGGCCGCGGTGTAGGCCGGCAGCATGACACTTTGGCGCTGGGTGGAGTGCGCCGAGAAGTTGACGATCCGCGCCCACGCTGCGTTCCGAAGCAGCGGCAGCGCTGAACGCACGCAGCGCACCATGCCCATCACGCCGTCGTCGAAAGCCTGGCCCCATTGCTCGTCGGTCAGGTCTTCGAAACCGCCGACCGCGCCCGGGCCGACGGCGTTGATGAGCACATTGAGTTCGCCGTTCCAGCGGTCACCGAGCTCGGTAAACACGCCGTTGACTTGTTCGTCGTCGCGGATGTCGGCTACCAGGCCCAGGGCATCGGGGCTGCCACGATTGGTCAACTCTTCGGTCGCGCGGTCGAGGTCAGCCCGGGACCGGGCGACGATCGCGACGCGGGCGCCGTCGTCAGCCAGGCAGCGCACAGCGGCCAGACCCATGCCGCGGCCACCGCCAACGACGACCGCGGTGGCGTTTGTCAGCCCTAAATCCATGGCAAATGCCCGGTAACCCTTCGCTTGCCGCCGTGCATATCAAAAAGCCTACGATAGGTATTACAGTAGCAGACGGGGACGGCGACACGGCCGCGTAACCGCAGATCACCGGGCAACTGCCGGTAGATTCGACGCAGGCGGCCGCGAGGCCGGAACGGCACGCGCAGCATTGATCTTGATGGAGGTGCCCGCAGTGGCCAAACAAGCAACTGCCGAGAAGCGTCAGCGACGCGAACGCGGGTCCATCAATCCCGACGACATCATCAGCGGCGCGTTCGAACTTGCCGAGCAAGTGTCGATCGACAACCTGAGCATGCCGCTGCTCGGTAAGCATCTCGGCGTGGGCGTCACCAGCATCTACTGGTACTTCCGGAAGAAAGACGATCTGCTCAACGCGATGACAGACCGCGCCCTGCGCAAGTACGTGTTCGCCACGCCGTACGTCGAAGCCAGCGACTGGCGCGAGACGCTGCGCAATCACGCGCGCTCGATGCGGAAAACCTTCATGGGCAACCCGATACTGTGCGATCTGATTTTAATCAGATCGGCGCTGAGCCCCAGAGCGGCTCGGCTCGGAGTCCAGGAGGTCGAGAAGGCGATCGCCGGTTTGGTCGAGGCGGGACTATCGCCGGAAGAAGCATTCGACACCTACTCCGCGGTCTCGGTTCACGTTCGCGGTTCGGTGGTGCTGCATCGGCTCCAGGAGAAGAACGAGGCGACGGAGAACGGGGCACGCACGATCGAGGACGCGATGGTCATCGATCCGGAAACCACGCCGCTGCTCGCCCAGATGACGGCCATGGGCCACCACATCGGCGCCCCCGATGACAACAACTTCGAATACGGCCTGGACTGCATCCTCGACAACGCCAGCCGGCTGATCGAGCAGGGGTCGAAGTCGACTGGCCGGCAACGCAAACCGGCCAAGTCGAGCGCATCCCGTGGACAGGGCAAGGCATCGCATTAGCGAAACCCGTTACGGGGCTTAGCCTTTTGGAGGCTCCGGCACGTCGAAATGCTCGTCGCGCAGCCGAAACGCCTCTTTGGTGCCGTGCTGCGCGCGGGTCTTGACGAAGTTGAACTCCCCCGGTGCGAATTGCAGGTTGGTGCCATACGCGTGAAATAGGTAGCTGGCGACTTCCTCACCCTGATAAGCCTGGCTCTGCTCGACGAGGCGAAAAGCCTCTTTGGCGATCACGACGCCGTCGGCCGGCATCCTCGCGGCCTTCTCCGCCCAGTACCGGGCCCGAGCCGGCACTAGACCGGGATCGCAAGTGTCCGTGAAGATCCCCAAGTGCTCGATTGTTCCGGCCTCGATGATGTCGCCGGTTAACAGCAGACGCCGCGCCAGCACCGGCCCCAACCGATGGAAGAACATGTGCAGGCTACCCAGCGCCGGCCCGAGGAACCGGGTGGCCGGCATGCCGATCTTCGTATTACGGGCGATAACCGAAATGTCCATCATCAAGGCGATTTCGAACCCACCGCCGAGTGCATAGCCGCTGATCTCCCCCACGGTGACCTTGGGAAAGCCCATGAGGTTGTGATAGAAGCCGAACGACTTACGGTCCACCGTGAGCCGACGCCGCTGGCTGGGGCGGCTTTTCGCTTCTGGACCGCCTCGCTCGCCGTACCAGCCGTAGGCGTTGTTCATGTCCGCCCCGGTGCTGAACACCCCGTCGGCTCCACGCAGCAGCACCACGGTGAGGTCGTCGTCCTCGGCCACCCGGTCCAGACACCGGGCAACAGCGCCACGCATGGCCGCGTCGTAGGAGTTTCGCTGTTTGGGGTTGTTCAACGTGATGGTGGCGATCCGCTTTTCGGGATCGACATCGAACAGAACGCGATCATCTGCAGAATCCGAGCCGGTCATGCGCTGGACTCCTTTCCGTTCTGGGGACGGCCGTTAGATCGAAAGCGCGAGTCCAGTCGCGGACCGAGATCCGACATCAGTTTCGCCTCAATGGTTTTGTCGGTGCCGACGGCAAGCGTGTTGCGGCGAGCCGCGGCCAGGTGGTCCTGCGCCAACCGCACCGCCCGGGCCTGATTGCCATCGCTGATGGCGTCGAGCAGGCGCTGATGGTCGCGCAGTGCGGCTCGCCTCGTCTTGTCCACCATCGGTGCCGGTTCACCGTCGTCATCCCACACTGAAGACTCGTGCGCGGACCAGATCAGCTCGAGCGAGCCGATCAGCAGGATCATGGACTCGTTGCCGCACCGCGAGACCAGGGTTTCATGAAATCGTCGGGCATTCGGCACATACTGCGAGATGTCATCGAATTGCGCTGCCTGAACATCGATTTGATGCTGCAGATAGGGCACCACTTCGGTCATCCGATCGTCACGTGCAGCGCACATCCCTGCGCAGACCGGTTCCAGATGCATCAGCGCCGCGCTGACGTCCGTCGGTGTCGCGGACCTCGCCTGCAGAACCATGCTGATCATCTGCGCGGTCCGTTCGGGCGTCGGCCGGTGTACGACGGATCCGCCAACATTGCCGCGACGTACCGAGATCAGCCCGTCGGTCTCCAGGATGTGGATTGCTTCCCGCAAAGCGGGTGGGCTCACGCCGAATTCACCGAACAGGCTTTCCTGCGATGGCAGAATATCGCCCTCTTTCAGGCGGCCGGACAAGATGTCGTCGCGCAACTTCGAGGCGACGATCTCCGCGACGCGTGGTTGACGAAAGCGCTGCGAAACCACGTCAGGTCTTCTCGGCTCGCCGCTTGCCGAATCGAAACCCGGTCAACTTGTCCGGTGTCTGCGCCAGCGTATTGACCTCACCTGTGCACAGCACCTCGCCGTCGAGCAGCAACCGGGCCGTCGACGTGATGCCTCGCTCCACCTCAGAGCGGGCGATGTCGAAACGCAGGTCGGTGAGGATGGGTGTTGGCCGGCGGAAGGTGACGTTGAGCGAGCGAGTCTTGCCGGAGAGTCCCACCAGGCAGTTCTGGTGCTGGATGACGCAGTCGAAGAAAACCGCGAGGAACCCGCCGTGCACCAATCCCGGCGGCCCCTCATAGACCAGCGGGAAGGCGACGTGGCCCGACGCGGTCTGGGCGTCAAAGTGATCGAAGCGGTATTCGGGAAAGCAGGGGTTGAACGCGCCGATATCGGTCGCGTGACCGAGATAGACGCGGCGGCTGCCGTCGTCGTCGGAGTCGTCGGAAGCGATCCGCGGTGCGCTGTCCGGCGGAACCGCCGCGCCCAGCTCACGTTCCCAATCGCTGATCTGCGCGACGATCGCGTCCACCGTCGGGTTGGCATGTTCCAACGACAACAGCAGCGAGCTGAGTCGGCGAATGGCACCGGCGGCGGCTACGGTCTGCGGCAGCGGCGCTTCGCCGAATCGCGATCCCATGAACCCTCTTCCCGATGCAGCTGTTCCGTCGCCGGGCTTTCCTTGCTAAGTTATACAGTGCAGCAATCGTACAGCCTACTGTAGTGGTATCCATATCGGCGGGGAAGGGCGGATTCGAGGGTGAGTCAAGACCTGGACTCCTCGGCGGCCGACGGCTCGCTCACCACGAGCCGCGACGGTGCCGTGCTGCGGCTCACGCTCGATCGGCCGTCGCAGCGTAACTCGTTGAGCCATAACATGATCGAGGTGTTCGTCACCGCACTGACCGAGGCCGCCACCGACGACACGCTGAGGGCCGTCCACATCCGCGGCGCGGGCGACGACTTCTGCGCGGGGGCCGACTGGGTAGCCACCAACAGCGGCGAGGCCCCACGCCCGCGAACCGGTGACCTCGTCCGCCGCATTCCGCACACCGCTCATCGCGTGATCGAACTGGTGCAGGGCATCCAGTTGCCGGTCGTCTGCAGCGTGCGGGGATTCGCCGTCGGTCTCGGGTGCAACCTGGCACTGGCCGCCGACTTCACCGTGGCTGCCAGCGACGCGGTGTTCTGGGAGCCGTTTGCGGCCCGCGGGTTCAGTCCGGATTCGGGTGCAACCTGGCTACTCCCCCGGCTGGTCGGGCTGACCCGCGCAAAGCAGATGCTGCTGCTCGGCGACAAAGTCAGCGCAATAGACGCCGCGGACTGGGGTTTGATCTACCGAGCCGTCAGCCCCGGAGAGCTCGACGACAGTTGCGAGGAACTGCTGGCACGACTGGCCGCCGGGCCCACGGTGGCGCTCGGCCTGGCGAAGCAGGCCATCCACTACGGCCAGCATGCGACGCTGACCCAGTCCATGACGCAGGAGCTCTTCGATCTCGAACTCTCCTGTCGAACCAAGGATTTCAAAGAGGGGCTGGCAGCGTTCCGTGAACGGCGCCCGCCGCAGTTCAATGGCCGATGACGCTCAACGACGAGGGACCGAAGATGTCTGCTAGCTCTGCACGCTCATACGACACCATCAAGTACGAAGTCTCTCGCCACAAGGCCACGATCACCCTGAACCGCCCCGATGCCCTCAACGCGCTCAGCCCCCACATGATCACCGAGCTGCGTAGCGCTTACAACGAGGCCGAAAACGACGCCGCGGTATGGATTCTCATCGTCACCGCCACCGGCCGCGCATTCTGCACCGGTGCGGACGTCAAAGCGATCCCCGGCGACGGCAAGGTGATAAACGAGGCGCCGTATCTATCCACCTATGAGCAGTGGGAAGCACCCCAGGAAGGCACCCCGCCGTTCCGGACGATGGCCAAGCCGGTGCTCGCCGCGATCAACGGAATCTGTTGCGGGGCCGGACTGGACTGGGTGACCACCGGAGACATCGTCATCGCGTCCGACAAAGCGACGTTCTTCGACCCGCACGTCAGCATCGGTCTGGTGGCCGCGCGTGAGGTGGTCCGGGTGGCTCGGGTACTACCGCGCTCGATTGCGCTGCGCATGGCCTTGATGGGCAAGCATGAGCGGATGAGTGCCCAACGCGCCTATGAGCTCGGTTTGATCAGCGAGATCGTCGAACACGACCAACTGCTGGAACGCGCCCACGAGATCGCCGACATCGTCAACTCCAATGCGCCGCTTGCCGTCCGGGGTACCCGGCTGGCCATTGTCAAGGGCCTCGACCTGCCGCTGCACGAAGCCGAGATGCTGGCCGAAGCGTTCCGGGAACGCAACCTGCACACCGAGGATTCCCTCGAGGGCCCCAAGGCGTTCGTCGAAAAGCGACCACCGGAGTGGCAGTGCCGATGAGTTTCGAAACCATCCAGCTCGACGTGGATAGCGCCGACCGGGTCGCCACCATCACCTTGGACCGGCCCGATCAGCTCAACGCGTTCAACCGGACGATGTGTGAGGAGATGGCCCGGGCCTGGCGGATCGTCAAGTCGGACGACGCGGTCAATGCCGTGGTGCTGCGGGCGGCCGGCAGCCGCGCGTTCAGCGCCGGCCTCGACATCAAGACGCCTTACGGTCAGCCCGAAAACATCTGGAACCACGAGGATCCCGGCGAAGGGCTCAGCCCGAAGTGGCAGAAGATGTGGAAACCGGTGGTATGCGCCGTGCAAGGCATGTGCACCGCCGGCGCGTTCTACTTCATCAATGAGTCCGATGTGGTGATCTGCTCGACCGATGCGACATTTTTCGATTCCCATGTGTCGGCGGGGCTGGTCTGCGCGCTGGAGCCGGTCGGGCTGATGCGCAAAATCGGCCTGGGCGAAGCGTTGCGGATCGCGCTGATGGGCAACGACGAACGGGTCAGCGCCGACACCGCTCTTCGGATCGGGCTGGTGTCCGAAGTGGTCTCGCCCGAAGAGTTGTGGACCCGGGCGCATGAGATCGCGAAAACGATTGCGGCCAAGCCGCCGTCGGCGACCCAGGGCACGGTCAAGGCGATCTGGGAATCACTGGACAAGCCCTACCGGGCTGCGCTGGATCAGGGGCTGATCTACACGCGGCTGGGAAACCCGATCGGCACTGCCGAGCTGGCGGCACGCGGCCGAGGTCCGACGTCGGATCCGAGAATGCGGTGACGGCGCACCCGCTTAGTCGGCGCATCGCCGATGTTCTGGGTCTGCAGCCGGACGCAGCCGCTCTGGAGTACGAGGGCCAATGGGTGTCGTGGGGCGAGCTTGGCAGAATGGCCGACCGGATCGGTTCGCTGGTGGCTGGTGCCGACCAACACCCGCAGATCGGAATCCTGTTGCGTAACCGCCCGGCCCAGGTGGCCGCCCTGCTTGGCGTGCTGCAGCGCGGAGCGACGGTGGTGGTGATCAATCCGGCCCGCGGCGATGAGCGCACCAAGGCAGACGTCGACCAACTGGACCTGCCGTTGATCGTCGGCGAGCCTGACGACCTGGCGATGCTGGGCGGGCCGTCGGCCACCACTGTGGTGTCGATTTCGAGCCAAGACGTCGAGCCGAAAGTGGTTGCGACCGGCCAATCCCGCACCGACCCAGACGGGCGGCCCGGCGTTGCGGTGCGGATGCTGACCAGCGGAACGACCGGACCGCCCAAACGCGTGGACCTCACCTACGACATGCTGGCGCACAGCGTGATGGGCCCGGAGGATCAACGATCGCCGTCGCCGACGGAGCTGCGGCGCGGTGTCGCGATCGTCAACTCGCCGCTCGTGCATATCGGCGGGGTGTTCCGGATACTGCAATGTGTAGCCGAGGCGCGACCATTCGTGTTGCTGGAGCGATTCGAGCTCAACCGTTGGGCCGAAGCAGTGCGGACGCATCGGCCACGCGCGGTATCGCTGGTGCCGACCGCGCTGCGGATGGTGCTGCATTCCGACCTGCGTCGGGAGCATCTGGCCGGCATCCGTGCCGTCACTTCGGGTACCGCACCGCTGTCGGCCGAGGACGCCGACGCGTTCACCGAAAAGTTTGGCATCCCCGTCTTGACCTCTTATGCGGCAACGGAATTCGGCGGCGGCGTGGCGGGCTGGACGTTGTCCGACCACCAAAAGTATTGGCGGGCCAAACGCGGGAGCGTAGGGCGTGCCAACCCCGGGGCCCAGCTGCGGGTGGTCGGTGACGACGGCACCCCGCTAAAGGCCGACGAGATCGGACTGCTCGAGGTCAAGCCGGGTCAACTCGGACCCGCCGCGGATTGGATACGTACCACCGACATGGCGCGCATCGATGCCGACGGCTTCCTGTGGATCATCGGGCGAGCCGATCAGGCGATCATCCGCGGCGGCTTCAAAGTGATGCCCGACGACGTCCGCACCGCGCTGGAGAGCCATCCGTCGGTCGCAGGTGCTGCAGTGGTCGGGCGGCGCGACGAACGCCTCGGCGAGACACCCGCCGCCATGGTGGAACTACGCGAGCCGTCATCAGTCGACGCCGGTGCACTCGCCGACTTTCTGCGGACGCGGTTGGCGCGCTACGAGATTCCCACCGATATCGCCGTCGTGGCTGAACTCCCGCGAACACCATCGGGCAAGCCCGATCTGAGCGCGGTCCGGCGCTTCTTCAACGACACAGTGTCCGCGGCGCAAGGCGACCATGCCGAGTGAATCGCCAACCGTTGGCGAAATCCTGCGAGAGCAGGCACGCAGTAGAGGTGATCATCCGCTGCTGGTGTGCGACGGCGAGCGCATCAGTTACACCGAAGCCGACCGTCGCTCCGCGCAATTGGCTCGCGGGCTGATCGCCCTCGGCGCCGGTAAAGGCAGCCATGTCGGATTGCTGTACCCCAACGGCGCGGCGTTTGTTGCCGGCATGCTGGCAGCGGTGCGAATCGGCGCCGTCGTCGTCCCGTTTTCCACGTTCACGACCACGCGAGAGCTCGGCGCACAATTGGTCGACAGCGACACTCAGATTCTGCTTGCCACGCCGTCCTACCGCTCCCACGACTACGTGCAGCGGCTGAGCGACGTGCTGTCCGGCCGGGACCTCGGCGGAGACGATCGGCTATTCGACCCCGCCGCACCGCAATTGCGACACGTGCTCTTCGATGTCTTACGTCTTCATCGGCTGGCCGAGACGGTTGATGAGCGGCTTTTGACGGCGATGGAAGATGATGTCGACGGCTCGGATCCCCTGACGATCGTTTACACGTCAGGCACGACGAGCTCGCCCAAGGGGGTCGTGCACACCCACGCCGCGCTGCTGAAGCACCAGAAAACTCTCAACCCAATCCGGGGCCTGACCGCGACCGACAAGCTGTTCTGCAACTCCCCGTTCTTCTGGATCGGGGGATTCGGGTACGCCTTGCTTGCCACGTTGCTCGCCGGATCGACGCTGGTGTGCTCCAACGCCGAAGACGCCGGCCAGACGCTGGATCTACTCGAATCCGAACGACCCACTGTCACAAACGGTTTCGCTGCGGGGGTCGCGCATCTGGCGCGGCACCCGAGTTTCGACGGGCGCGACCTGTCGTCAATGCGACGCGGCAACCTGTATCCGATCATGGCGCCCGAGGCGCGGCCGGCCGATCCAGAGTTGCGGCACAACATGCTCGGGTTGACCGAGGCCGGCAGCGTGATCCTGATCAGCGACGACGACAGCGACCAACCGGAGCATCGACGTGGGTCGTTCGGCAAGCCCGCACCGGGCTTGGAAACCAAGATCGTCGACCCCGAGACAGGAGCACCGATCGAGGACGGCGCACTCGGAGAGTTGTGCATCCGCGGGCCCTGCCTGATGCAGCGGTACTACAAACGCAGTCGGGAAGAATGTTTCGACGCCGACGGCTGGTTTCACACCGGCGACCTGGTTGCCACCGACCGCGACGGATTCGTCTACTACATCCGCCGCCAGGGTTCGATGATCAAGACCGCAGGCGCGAACGTGTCTCCCGCCGAGGTGGAGCAGGCGATCGCCAGGGTCACCGGCGGCGTCGTCGCGTATGTGCTCGGCATTCCTGACGCCGAGCGCGGGCAGATCGTCGCTGCCGTCGTCGCGCTGGAAAACGGCGCGCACTTCGACGAAATCACGCTTCGACGCAAGCTTGCGGCGGAACTCTCGGCGTACAAGATCCCCAAGCGGTTCGTGGCCGTACCCGCCAGGGAGGTGCCGCTGTTGGCCAGCGGCAAAGTCGACCTGCAGCAACTGAAGTGTTTGTTCGATGCCTGAGACCATCGACCGGCTGGTGAAGCTTCGCGCGGCCGAGCACGCTGCCAAGCCGATGACGATCGACCCAGTGTCCCGGCTTACCTACGACGAACTTGAGGAGACCACAAAGGGTTTAGCGTCAGCGCTCATCGAAGCCGGGATCGGCAAAGGCACCCGGGTGGGACTGATCATGCCGAACGGCGTCAGCTGGGTGCAGATCGCGATCGCAGTGACTCGGATCGGCGCGGTGCTGGTTCCGCTGAGCACGCTGTTACAGCCGCGGGAATTGGCGGCGCAATTGCACACCGCCTCGGTGCAATTCCTGATCAGCGTCGAGGAATTCCGCGGCCACCGGTATCTCGACGAGTTGCCACGCGAGCAGCTTCCGGCGTTGCGAGAAGTTTGGACCGCCGACCGGTTATTGCCGGCAGCCGGACGCGACGCACCCAGCCGTATCGTCGACGCGCTGGCAGCGACGGTGACGCCCAGCGACCCGATGGTCATCATGTTCACGTCCGGCAGCAGCGGCACACCCAAGGGTGTCGTGCACTCGCACGGCAGTGCCTTGGGCGCCGTCGCATCTGGATTGGCCAGCCGCTGCATCGATTCCGACACCCGTCTGTATCTGCCGATGCCGTTCTTCTGGGTGGGTGGCTTCGGCAGCGGTGTGCTGTCCGCGTTGGTGGCCGGTGCGACCCTGGTGACCGAAGCGATCCCTGCGCCCGACACCACACTGCGTCTGCTGGAGCGTGAGCGGGTGACGCTGTTTCGCGGCTGGCCCGATCAGGCCGAGGCCCTCGCGCGTCATCCCTACCGCGCCGACGCGGATTTGTCGGCGCTGCGTCCGGGCAGCCTGGAGGCGCTGCTACCGCCCGAGCAACGTGGGAAGCGCGGTGCCCGCGCAACATTGTTCGGCATGACCGAAACTTTCGGCCCCTACTGCGGCTACCCCGCCGACACCGATATGCCGCAGTCCGCTTGGGGCAGCTGCGGCAAACCGTTCCCCGGAATGGAGGTCCGGATCTCCGACCCCGATACCGGACAGCCCACCGCGGCGGGAACCATTGGGATGATCGAGCTTCGGGGACCGCACACCCTACGCGGGATATGTCGGCTCAGCCGCGAGGACCTGTTCACCGTCGACGGGTTCTACCCCACCGGTGACCTGGGGCGACTCGACGACGACGGGTTTTTGTTCTACCACGGGCGATCCGACGACATGTTCAAAGTCAGCGGCGCCACCGTCTATCCCACCGAGGTGGAGCAGGCGCTGCGGGAAATCGACGGCGTTGACAACGCATTCGTCACGAATGTGTCTGGCGCGCAGGGGGACCAAGTGGGCGCGGTGGTGGTGTGCGACACCGCCGCGAACACCGCCGAACAACTGCGCGCATCTACCCGCAAGCTGCTGAGCTCATTCAAGGTGCCGACGTTGTGGCTGCTGGTCGACTCCGATGACACGATTCCGCGTGGTCCGACCGGCAAGGTCGATGCTCGGCGGCTGCGCGAGCTACTAACTAACAGCAGCCACAACAGCACCGGCGACTGACCACCACACACTGCTGCGGAGTGATATCACGGACGCGATCAAACTCCCCGTGCGAGTTAGGTCCATCGATTGTCCTGCGACGCAACGACGATTCAGGCTGTGGTGGGTTGTACTCGTGACCGAAGGAATTGCACACCTGGGCCGTCGAGCTGGTCGATGTAGGGTGCGCGACCAGCCATGCTCATGACCAGGGCCAGGGTTGATCCGGTGACCAGGGAACCGCTACCCGCGATAAACGGCCCGTCGTCTGCCCGCAAATGGAGGCCGGCAACGCGGGTACGACTGGCAACTGTGAAATTGCGTCGGGCGAAGAATGCAGCCACAGGTGTCAGCGCATCGACACTCGGTGTCCTCGTCAGTCCCAGAGAATGACGAATGTCCTGGGCGTGCACGACGACCTCACCGAGGTAGGCCGGGATATGGGCTGACGGCGCGGTAGTGCTCGTGGTGACGGCACGAAACCGATCAAGTGTCTCGGCGGGGGTGCTACCACGGTGTTCGACCAGGCGTCGCTGGTTGTGCACGTCAGGGCGCAAACGCGCACCGAGCATGCTCCGCAGCCACTTCCACCGATTCAGGCTCGCCGCGGCGGTCAGGTGCGCGACGACCTCTTCAACGTCCCATTTCCCGCACAAGGTGCCGTGCCGCCACTGGGCTGTGCTGAGGCCTGAGAGTTCCTCCGCCAGGGCCGCGCGCTCGGCGTGCGCCAGTGCCCACAGGTAATCGGGCTGAGGTTCCGCCATCGCTCGACTCCGTCTCATTGGCCTTCACATTGGTGCTGTCACTGGAAGTAGACCCGCGCCGACCGCAAGATTCATCGAACGGTGGGCTGAGCTTGGACCCCTATGGAGTGATATCGCATGAGGCCACCAAACTGATCAAGGCACTCTTGACTCCGCGGGCGACTGATGAGGCTACTGCGGCATATGAGGTTATCCGCGACGCCCAGCATGAGAGCGGATCACAGATCCAGTGCTTTGGTCAACAGCGCGGTAAGACGCTTCTGCTCGCCGGCGCTCAACTGACTGGTCAAGGGTTTGATCCGGTCACCGATCGCCGCCGTCACCTCGGGTAGCAGACCGCGGGCCTGCTTGGTGAGACTGACCCGCACCGAGCGGCCATCGCGAGGGTCGGCGGTCCTGACGACCAGCCCCCGCTGAGCCGCGCGATCGATGAGTCCGCTTACCGTGGAGCGTTCCAGGCCGGTAAACGTCGCCAGGTCGGCCATCGTCGGCTCGCGATCACGCAGGATGCCCAACATCCGTAGCTGCGTCAGCGACAGATCGTGTTCGGCGGCAACCTCGGTGAGCGCCGCCATCAGCGCAAACGATACCTGCACCAACGCATCTCGCAGATCATCGACGTCTGAGGCCATAGCCGAAATAATACCTTGGATACTTCGTATTGCCAACTATATTAGTTCGTACTACCATCTACCTTCAGACGACAGCGAGAGGAGGCATGGTCAACCCGAGTCCACCACACCATGCTCGACGAGGTGGTCGATCAGTGGAGCCGCTCCGGCGGCCAGGTGCTCCGACATGGCTTTGCGGGCAAGCTCACTGTCGTGTTTGGCCAACGCCGCCAACACCCGGCGATGGTCTCGTATCGACTGGTGTGGCCAGCCGGCGATGGTGGGAAACACGGATTCCGGTGCGTAACGGGTGATCTGCGACATCAACTGAGCGAGCTTGGGCGAATCGGCGGCGACGTTGATGGCCCGGTGAAACTCGTGGTTGAGCCGAACGGTTCGCTCGTTGTCGCCACCGGCATAGGCGTCCTCCAGCTCGGCTTGGATCTGCTTGAGCTCGCGCAGCTGGTCGTCGTCAATGTTGACCGCCGCCCGCGCGGCGAGCTCGCCGCCGACGTGTGCCTGGACATTGGCCACGTCAGTCAGGTCCCGTCCGGTCACCGGCAGCACCACGAACCCGCGGCGCGGCTGCTGAGCAAGCAGCCCTTCGGCACGGAGCTCGAACAACGCCTCCCGCACCGGCGTGACGCTGATCCCTAACTCCGCGGCCAACTGGTCCAGGCGGACGTATTCACCCGCCGAGTAAGTGCCGTCGAAGATCCGCTTGCGGACATAGCGCGCAACGTCTTCCGAGAGCTGCGGCCGCGCGGCGAAATCCGGGACGCTCACGGTCAAATCCGATACTCGGCGAGCAGCCGCTTGCTGATGATGGATTTCTGTATCTCGCTCGTCCCCTCGCCGATGAGTAGAAACGGGGCGTCGCGCATCAGCCGCTCGATTTCGTACTCCTTGGAATACCCGTACCCACCGTGGATGCGGAAGCTCTGCTGGGTGACCTCCGAGCAGAATTCGCTGGCGAGATACTTGGCCATGCCCGCGGCGACGTCGTTACGCTCGCCGGAATCCTTCAGTCGTGCCGCGTTGACCATCATCAGGTGCGCAGCCTCGACTTTGGTTGCCATTTCCGCGATTTGGAATGCGATTGCCTGGTGTTCGGCGATCGGCCTGCCGAAGGTATGGCGCTGCTGGGCGTAGCGCACGGCGAGCTCGAACGCACGCACCGCCACCCCGACGGCTCTGGCCGAGACGTTGACCCGTCCGACCTCGATACCGTCCATCATCTGATAGAAACCCTGCCCGGGGGTGCCACCCAGGACGTCGTCGGCGCCGGCGACGTATCCGTCAAAGATGAGCTCCGTGGTGTCAATGCCCTTGTAGCCCAGCTTGTCGATCTTGCCCGGGATGAGCAGACCGGATGCCACCTCGCCGAATCCGGTTGGCTTCTCGATGAGGAACGCGGTCAGATTCCGGTGCGGTGATTCCGCGCCCTCATCGGTGCGAACCAACGCCGCCACCAGAGTGGAGCTCCCGCCATTGGTCACCCACATCTTCTGGCCGTTGATGGTGTAACTACCGTCGTTGTTGAGTGTGGCGCGGGTACGGATCGCGGCGACGTCCGAACCCAACTCCGGCTCGGACATCGAGAAGGCGCCGCGAACCTCTCCGGTTGCCATGCGCGGCAACAGCCGCTGCTTCTGCGCGTCGGTGCCATGCTGACGCAGCATGTAGGCGACGATGAAGTGGGTATTGAGCACTCCCGAGATGCTCATCCAGCCGCGGGCCAATTCTTCGACGCACAACGCATAGGTCAGCAGCGACTCACCCACGCCGCCGTATTCCTGGGGGATCATCAGGCCGAATAGACCCATCTCCCGCATCTGATCGACAATGGCTTGCGGATACGTGTCGGTGCGTTCGAGCTCCGGCGCGTTGGGAATGACTTCCTTCTCGACGAATTGCCTTACCGTGGCGATGATCTCGGTTTGGAATTCGGTGAGGCCGATCGTCTCGGCGAGTTTGGTCATGCGGCGCCTATCTCCTTAGTCAGCAGGCGATCGTTTTTGCACTGGTCAGTCGCGCGACGTCGGCTGTGCTCAAGCCCAGCCGCGCGGTGAGCAGGTCGGCGGTATCGCCGCCGAGTCTGGGCGCGGCTTCGCTTGCGAGATAGCCATCGTCGAAGACGGTCGGCATCGCCGGGGCGAGATAGTCGCCGAGCCCGTCTTGGTGCAGCGCCGAAAACAGCGGATTCGCGGTAACCCGTTCGTCTTCAGCGACTTGCGCGAAAGTCCGGTAACGCTCGAACAATACGCTGGTGGCAGACAGCGCCTTGGTGATCTCCTCGGCGGTGTGGTCGGCGAACCAGATCGCGAACAGACCGCTGAGCACGTCGCGGTATCGGTAGCGCTCGCCCTCGTCGCTGAAGTCGGCGCCGAGCGACTCGGCCAGCGCTGAGACAGCCGCGTCGGTCCCCGATACCGCGACGAGATCCTGAAAGTGTCGTCGAGTCAGCGTGACAACCATGAACGCGGCACCGTCGCGGCTGGTGAAATCCTGACCGTACTGACCGTAGATCGCGTTGCCCAGGCGTTGACGTTCGGTGCCGTTCACCTGCGGCTCGGTCAACCATCCCAAGTTACCCGCGGTGGCCAGCGCGACATCTTCCAGCGCGATGCTGACTTTGGCGCCGACTCCGGACTGATCGCGGCGACGCACCGCGGCGACGACCGCGAGCGCGGCGTAGAGGCCGCAGCACACATCCCAGGCCGGCAGCACGTGATTGATCGGACCGGCCTGGCTCGCCGGCCCAGTGACCAACGGAAATCCGGTCGCCGCGTTGACCGTGTAGTCCACCCCGGTGGAACCGTCATGGCGGCCGAGTAGCTGGACGTGTATCACGTCGCCGCGCATCGCGGCGAGCTTGTCAAATGACAACCAAGACAAGCCCGCGGCGTTGGTCACCACGACACCGTCGCCCTCCACGATCAGCCGCTGCACCAGCTCCTGCCCTTCGGGCGACCGCAAATCGATGGTGGCAGAACGTTTTCCCTTGTTCAGTCCGGTCCAGTAAATCGACGTCCCACTTGCGGCCAGCGGCCAGCGCCGAACGTCGGATGCGCCGCCGATCGGGTCGACGCGTATCACCTCCGCGCCCAGTTGGCTCAACGTCAAGCCGCACAACGGCGCCGCGACGAAGCTGGAGACTTCGACGACGGTGAGGTCGGCCAACGGCAAGGTCATTGCGACCCGACCCTTTCGAAGACCGCAGCCAGGCCTTGTCCCCCGCCGATGCACATGGTTTCCAGCCCGTAGCGCGCGTCCCGCCGATTGAGCTCGCGGGCCAGCGTGGCCAGCATCCGACCGCCGGTGGCGCCGACCGGATGCCCCAGCGATATGCCCGAGCCGTGCACGTTCGTCCGCTCCCGATCGCCCGCGCCAAAGTGCCACTCCCGCATCACCGCAAGAGCCTGTGCGGCGAACGCCTCGTTGAGCTCGATAAGGTCGATGTCGCTCAACTGCAAGCCCGCCTTGGCCAGCGCGACCGCGGTGGCGGGTACCGGGCCGATGCCCATCACGTTGGGTGCCACGGCTGCGACACCCCACGACACCAACCGGACCAGCGGCGTCAGGCCGAGTTCGTCAGCCTTCTCCGGTGTCGTCACCAGACACATCGACGCTGCATCATTCTGCCCGCTGGCGTTTCCCGCCGTCACCGTTGCCTCTGGATCATGTTCCAGCAGAACCGGTTTAAGTTTGCTCAGCGATTCGACCGTGGTGTCGGCCCGCGGGTGCTCGTCGGTGCCGATCAGCTCCTCGCTCCGGCGGCTGCGCACCGTAACCGGAATGATTTCTTCGGCCAGGATGCCGTCCTTCTGCGCGGCCACCGCCCGCTGGTGCGAAGCCACCGCGAGTTCGTCCTGCTCTTGCCGCGAGATGCTGTACTGCCGTCGCAGGTTTTCCGCGGTCTCCAACATCCCGCCGGGCACCGGGTAGTGCCGGCCGCCGGCGGTGCTGCGTCCGCGGGCCAGCCCGTCGTGCACCCGCACCCCGCCACGGGCACCGCCCCAGCGCATATCGGTCGAGTAGAAGGCGACGTTGCTCATGCTCTCCGCACCGCCGGCGACGACGAGATCGTTGTCGCCAGCGCTGACCTGCAGGCACGCCTGGATAACCGCCTGCAGACCCGAACCGCAGCGGCGGTCAACCTGCATGCCCGGCACCGTGACCGGTAGGCCGGCATCGAGTCCGACCACGCGCCCGATCGCCGGCGCCTCGCTGCTCGGGTAGCAATGCCCGAGGATGACATCCTGCACCGATTCGGGTGGGATGCCCGTCCGTTCGAGCAACCCGGTGAGGGCGGCAACGCCGAGGTCGACGGCGGTCTGCGACTTGAACATTCCCCCGTAGCGGCCGATCGGTGTCCGGACCGGCTCGCAGATCACGGCTTCGCGCCCGCTCACAGGTGCCTCCCGCCGGTCACCTCGAGGACGGTTCCGGTCATGTATGACGAGAGATCGGAGGCCAGGAACAACGCGACGCTGGCGACTTCTTCGGGCTCGCCGGCTCGCCCCATCGGCACCTCCGCGACTTTTGCATCCCAAATCCGTTGCGGCATAGCCTCTGTCATCGCCGACCTGATCAGCCCGGGCTGGATCGCGTTGACCCGCACACCGAGGTGGGCGAGTTCCTTCGATGCCGCCTTGGTCATACCGACGATGCCGGCCTTGGCCGCCGAATAGTTGGTCTGGCCGACCATGCCGACCTTCCCGGAGATCGACGACATGTTCACGATCGCCCCGCGCTTGTTCTCGCGCATGATCGCCGCGGCCGCCTTCAGTCCGTTCCAGGTCCCCTTTAAATGCACGGCGATGACTTGATCGAACTGCTCTTCGGTCATCTTGCGCATCGTCGCGTCGCGGGTGATACCGGCGTTGTTGACCATGATGTCTAGCCCGCCGAACCGGTCGACGGCGGCCGCGACCAGTGCATCGACGTCGACCCCGGACGTCACATCGCAGCGCACCGCCGCGGCGACGCCACCGCTGCCAAGCTGTGTCGCGGCCGACTCGGTGGCCTCGAGATTCACGTCGCCGAGTACCACCCGTGCGCCCTCGGCAACGAACCGCTGCGCAATGGCGAAACCCAGTCCTTGAGCGCCGCCAGTGATAACTGCGGTCTGACCGGTCAACAATGACACGTGATCACCGTCCTCTGTCTCCAACCCGAACCCGGGACATCATCGCACATCATATTTCATATATGATCGCGGCCAGTTAGCCGCCATCCCCTTGCCCGGAAGGAGCGTCGATTCATGTCTCCTGCCGCCGTCGACGACGACGACTTTCAGCAGATACTCGCGCAGACCCGGCAGTTCGTCCGCACCGTCGTCGTCCCACGCGAGCAGGAAATCCTGGCCACCGACCGGGTGCCGGACGATCTGCGGCAGCAGGCCAAAGACATGGGCTTGTTCGGGTACGCCATCCCCCAGGAGTGGGGCGGACTCGGACTCGACATCACCCAAGACGTCGAGTTGGCGATGGAGCTCGGGTACACCTCGCTGGCGCTTCGTTCCATGTTCGGCACCAACAACGGCATCGCCGGTCAAGTGCTAGTCGGGTTCGGCACCGAAGAGCA
This sequence comes from Mycobacterium sp., assembly GCF_035314665.1. GTDB lineage: Bacteria > Actinomycetota > Actinomycetes > Mycobacteriales > Mycobacteriaceae > Mycobacterium. The sequence continues at coordinate 54,584 of NZ_DATFZD010000369.1, forward strand.
GAAGGCCACCTGGCTGGAGGCGTTGGCGTCCGGAAAGGTCGCCTCGTTCGCGCTGACCGAGCCCGGGGCGGGATCGAACCCGGCGGGGTTGCGCACCAAGGCTATTCGTGACGATGTCGATTGGGTGATTTCCGGTGAGAAGCGGTTCATCACCAACGCACCGGTTGCGGATCTGTTTGTGGTCTTCGCGCGGACCCGTCCCGCCGACGACGCCGGACCGGGCATCGCCGTTTTCCTGGTTCCCGCCGATGCGCCTGGCGTCGAGGTCGGGACCAAGGACGCCAAGATGGGACAGGAAGGCGCCTGGACCGCCGACGTGCGGTTCACCGATGTGCGCGTCCCGGCCGGGGCGCTGGTCGGCGGCAGTGAGGACATCGGCTATCGGGCCGCGATGACCTCGTTGGCACGGGGCCGGATCCACATTGCCGCGTTAGCTGTCGGAACGGCTCAGCGAGCACTGGACGAATCCGTGACGTACGCGGCGACCGCCACGCAGGGCGGCACGCCGATCGGGAACTTTCAACTCGTGCAGGCGATGCTCGCCGACCAGCAGACCGGGGTGATGGCCGGTCGCGCCCTCGTCCGTGATGCCGCGCGGCTGTGGCTCACCGACCAGGACCGGCGAATCGCGCCGTCGGCGGCGAAGGTGTTCTGCACCGAAATGGCCGGCAAGGTCGCCGATCTCGCCGTCCAAATTCACGGCGGCAGTGGATACATGCGCGAAGTGCCGGTGGAACGCATCTACCGCGACGTCCGGCTGTTGCGGCTCTACGAGGGCACCAGCGAGATACAGCGGCTGATCATCGGGTCGAACCTGGTCAAGGCGGCGCAGCGCAAGCAGTGACGTAATATCGTGTGCGTTACAGTGACGTTTACGATATGGAGCGTGCATGAGCGGCCGGCTAACGGGCAAGGTGGCATTCATCACCGGAGCGGCGCGAGGCCAGGGCCGCGCGCACGCCGTCCGGATGGCTCGCGAGGGCGCCGACATCATCGCCGTCGACATCGCGGGCAAGCTTCCGTCCTGTGTGCCCTACGACTCGGCAACCCCAGAGGACCTCGCCGAAACCGCTCGGCTTGTCGAAGCCGCCGAACGTCGAATTGTTGCTTCGGTGATGGATATTCGCGACTTCGACGGGCTGCGTGAAGCGGTGGACGACGGTGTGGCGAAGCTCGGACGGCTGGACATCATCGTCGCCAACGCCGGCATCTCGGCTCCGCAGGTCTGGAACGAGATCACTCCCGAATCGTTTCGGGACGTGATGGAGGTCAACGTGACGGGAACGTGGAATACCGTGATGGCCGGGGCGCAGCAGATCATCGACGGCGGTCGCGGCGGGTCCATCATTTTGATCAGCTCCGCAGCCGGCATCAAGATGCAGCCGTTCATGGTGCACTACACCGCCAGCAAGCACGCGGTGACCGGGATGGCTCGCGCGTTCGCCGCCGAGCTGGGCAGGCATTCGATCCGGGTCAACAGCGTGCACCCTGGTCCGGTCCTCACGGCGATGGGAAGCGGCGCCATGGTCGACGCGGTGGCCAAGGCGAACGAAACCTACCCGCAACTGGCGAATGTGCTCACGCCGTTTCTGCCGAATTGGGTCGCCGAGCCCGAAGACATTGCCGACGCGGTGTGCTGGCTGGCCAGCGACGAATCCCGAAACGTCACCGCCTCGGCAATCTCCGTCGACCAGGGCTCAACGCAATACTGATTCGCGTCACGGGATGAGGTCTAGCGTGCCGAGGTCACGGATGGCCTCGCAGCCGCGGGCCAGCATGGTGAGCACCATGTCGTCTCCGCGGTCGGTGGCGGTGGCGAACGCGAATCCCAACGCTGAGATCAGCAGCGCCTGCGGCATGCCGAGCCGGTAGTCGCGCCAACAGGTTTCGCGATCGTAACCGGTTACGCCGTAGCCACAGAGAGCTCGGTGGTACTCATCCACCAGGTTGTGCTCGATAGCCGAGCGCAGTTCCGGCTTGACGCTGGTGGCGGTGAAGTAGGCCAAATCGCGTGCGGGCAACCCTACTCCGAGCGTCTGCCAATCCACCACCGTGACCCTGCTGGCGTCGGGATAGAAAAGCATGTTGTCGAGGCGGTAGTCGCCATGCAGCAAGGCGAATCGATCCCGCTCGGCAAGCAGCCATGGCGCCACCAAATCCATTGCGGCGGTGAAGGTATCGCGGTCGGCAGCGGTCATGCGGTCCCCGAGCTTGTCCAGGGTGATCTCCAGACTCATCCGCGCGACATCGCCTAGTCCTTTGGCCGACGCTTCGTCGGGCCGGGTGAAGGCGATCCCCGGGAAATCCAGCCACAGCGGATCGCACCAGCTGGGCCCGTGCAGTCCGGCCAACGCCGTGACGGCCAGCCGTGCCTGCTGCTCACCGCAGCCGGCGATCTGGTCGCCCTGCGCCGCGGGCGCCTGATCGGCGAGCAGCAGGGCGTAGTCGAGAGCGTCGTCGCTGATCTCGCAGTAGAAGCATTCCGGTGTCGGCACCCGCACCCGGTCGGCGACGGAGGCGTAGAAGGCACACTCACTGCGGTAGCCGATCGTCACTCGGTCGCGCACCGTGTCGTCTTGAGCGGGCAGTTTGATCACGAAGGTGTCCGGTAAGCCGCCCGAATCGCCCGCGTAGCTGACCGACACCCGATAGGTCGCCCCGGTCTGCCCGGTGCCGATAGCGGCCACGTCCACGTCTGAGACCGGCACGGGGGTGTCGTCACTGCTCAGTACTGTCGAGAGCCACTCGCGGGTGATGTCGCCCGGGTATCGGGGAATGGACATGCGACAAATGCCTCCGGGTGACGCCAACACTCGGACGTTCACGCCCGACCGACCCGCCAACTGTAAGCCATGCGGCATGAGCTGCCGCCAAGTTGTCCGGAATGGACGAGCGGGACGACTGTCAGCTGTCGGCCGACGGCGCCCAGATGTGGGTCGGTTCGGCGCGGCCCCGTAGGACGGCCTCGCCGCATGCGGCCCAATGCCGGCGTTCCGCGGCGTCGGCGCGATTTATCACAGCGGCCGAACAAACGATCCGTCGGTCCGACGTTTTGGCCAAGTCGGCGAGCCGCGCAGCTTCATTGACAGGGTCACCAATCACGGTGTACTCGTAACGGTTTTCGGCGCCGATGTTTCCGGCGAAGACTGGTCCGGCCGAAACCCCTATCCCGAAATCGACCATGGGCAGCCGGCCCAGTTGGCTTCGCAGATTGCGTGCAGCCGCCAGCGCTTCGGACGCCGCTTCGCCCGAAGGTAGCGGCACTCCGAAAACAGCCAGCGCCGCGTCTCCCTGAAATTTGTTGATGAAGCCGTTCCTCTCGTCGACGGCGCTGACAACGATGCGGAAGAAGTCGTTGAGCACCTCGGCGACCTCTCGCGGTGGGTGACTCGCAGCTAGTTTCGTCGAATCCACCAGGTCGATGAAGAGGATCGCCGCCTCCCCTACGTCTCCTGACAGCGATGTGCCCTCTTCTATGGCGCGGCGGGCCACATCTACTCCGACGTGACGGCCGAACAGATCCCGTAACCGGTCGCGTTCGGCGATCCCGGCAACCATCCGGTTGAATCCGCTTTGCAGACGCCCGATTTCAGAACGCTCGTAGACTCCGACGAAGGTGTCGATACGGCCCTGCTGGACCTGTGCCATCGCGTCCACCACCTCTCGGACCGGGTCCGCAATCGAGCGGGATGTCAGGATCATTATTGGAAGCCCCAGTAACACCGCGGCCAGCGTTACCACCAGAATCGGCATCTCGACCGACGCCGTCTTGTGAATAATCCAACCGTTCGAACGAATGACGATCAGAGTGACGATCACCCCGCAGGGCAGCCCACAGCCCAATAACCACATGCCGACAAGTCGAGTGAGCACGCGTGGTGCTATCACAACGCCTTCAGAGCCTTGGGTGGCGGCGACGAATATTGGCCGAAGAGTGCGCTGGGTGAGCAGAAGGCTTAGCCCTGCTGCCGCGCTGCCGCCGAGCACGACCGCCAGCAGGGTTCCGACCACGAGCGTCACACCGCCGTCAAGATTTAGCGCGAGGAAAATCACGCCACTTGCGGCCCATGTTGCCGCCAAGATCAGCGATTGTCTCTTGACGAGCCCCGTCGCCGTGCGTCGTTCAGCCGGATTGGGTTGCCGGCCCTGAACAAACCACCCCAGCACCGGAGCGAGGCTCATGGCACCACCCACGGCGACGGCGAGAGCTCCCACAACAACGAGCACCACCGCAGTCACCATGTTCTTTGCGGCGAAGTATGTGTACGCCGCACTGACTGTTCGGTCGTGCAGCGGAATCACGATCGCCGCGGCATCGCCTACAGCCAGCAGATGAGCGAATGCGAGCCCGGCCGCATACTGAATCGTTAACCTGCGGGCCTTGCTCACGGGAACAAGGTAACCCAGCGCCGGCGCGACGAGCTGCGGGCAACCGGCGCGCTGCGTCGAATCTGTCTAGACGGCTGGATACGCCACAGATTTGATTTCGGTGTACTGGTCGAAACCGGCGATACCGTTCTGCCGGCCCACACCGCTCTCCTTGTATCCACCGAACGGCGTGTCGGCGCCGTACGGCGCGCCACCGTTGACGCCCATGAAGCCGGCTTTGATCCGGCGGGCCACCGCCAGCGAATGCTCCAGGGAGCCCGACATCACGTTGCCGGCGAGTCCGTACACGCTGTCGTTGGCGATCCGGATCGCGTCTTCCTCGTCGTCGAACGGGATGACCGCCAGCACAGGACCGAAGATCTCCTCCTGGGCGATGGTCATCGCGTTGTCAACATCGGTGAAAAGCGTTGGCCGCACGTAATATCCCTTGTCGAAACCGGTGGCCGCACCGGGGCCGCCGACGAGCGCGGTGGCGCCCTCGTCCACGCCCTTCTGGATGTAGCCGGTCACCCGCTCGAACTGCCTCTCCGAAATCAGCGGGCCGCAAAGCGTTCCGGGATCCTGGGGGTCGCCGCACGTCACGTTCTCGTAGATGCTCTTGAGGATCGCCACACCCTCTTCGTAGCGGGACCGCGGCAGCAGCATCCGGGTGGGGTTGGCGCAGCCTTGCCCGGCGTGCATGCACGGCGCGATGCCGATCGCACAAGCCAGCCCGAAGTCGGCGTCCTCGAGCACGATGGTGGCCGACTTTCCACCGAGCTCCAAAAACAGCCGCTTCATGGTCGCGGCGCCCTTTTCCATGATCCGCTTGCCGACCACCGTCGAGCCGGTGAACGAGATCAGGTCGACCTTGGGTGACAGCGTCAGCTCCTCACCCACGAAGTGATCCGACGCGGTGACGACGTTCACGACACCGGCTGGGATGTCGGTCTTTTCGGCAATGAGTCGACCCAGCCGGGTCGCGTTGAACGGGGTGTTCGGCGCCGGCTTGAGCACGACGGTGTTGCCGGTGCCCAGGGCCTGGCCGAGCTTGTTGATCGTCACCTCGAACGGGAAGTTCCACGGCACGATCGCGCCGACCACGCCGACCGGCTCGCGCCAGACCTTGCGGGTGGTCAGCGTGCCGGTCAGGCTGATCACCTTGTCGCCCAGGTCGGTCTCCCAGGCGTACTCGTCGATCAGCCTGGCGGGGTACTTGAGCCCGTCCTCCAACGGGGCATCCAGCTGAGGCCCGAACGTTATGGCCCGTGGGGAGCCGACCTCGAGGATCAGCTCCTCGCGCAGCTCGTCGATCTCAGACTCGATCGCGTCGTGCAGCTGCAGCAGGCAACGCTTGCGCAGCTCCTTGTTGGTCGACCAGTCGGTCTCGTCGAAGGCGCGCCGGGAGCTGTCGATCGCCCGCTGCATCTCGGCCGTCGAACCGTCGGCCACCGAGCCGAGGATCTCCTCCGTCGCCGGGTTCACGTTCTCGAACGTCTTGCCCGAGTCGGCCTCGACGAGCTTGCCGTCGATGAGCATCCTCTGCTCGGGGTTGACCTTCACTGCCTCACTCACGGTCGTCGTCCTCTC